>JADFZC010000123.1 GCA_015232735.1 Oligoflexales bacterium
TAAACAGGCAAAAAATGGTCTCGATCTTATCTCTTTATATTTAAACGAAGTTTGGATAGAGGCGGACCTGCGTGGCTACAGATTTGACAAGAGTAAATTCATCCAGGTAAAATCTGATGACAAAATTGCGCTTCCCAAGGGGCAGCTTCTTTATGAATGGGAACATCTTTTAAAAAAACTTGCTGTTAGAAGTCCGTCAAAACTGGCTGAAATTGCAAAAGCTGGCAGACCGACGCCAAATCCCATTTTTACTGTGATTTCAGGTGACATCTGCGATTGGGAAAAAAGACATTAGTGCATTTATACATTGTAACGCTGGTATTCATCCTTTATTTTTTGTTTTATAAACGGAATCACTTGTTCAAGCGGGACAAATTCGGTTGCCTGTCTGCCATCCCGGTACTTAAATTCAATTTTTGCCTCAGCCAGCGTTTTAGGCGACAGGATAAGGCGCAGGGGAATTCCGATAAGGTCCGCATCAGCAAATTTCGATCCCGCTTTTTCATTGCGGTCGTCGTACAAAACCTCGATACCAGCTGAAACAAGATCCGAATATATTTTGTCGACATCAGCGGCCATTTGCTCATCCTGGATATTGATTGAGACTAAATGAACCTCATATGGGGCAACGGAAATTGGCAAAATCATCCCGAATTTATCATGACTTTCCTCTATGATGGAAGCCAGATAACGACCAATGCCGATGCCATAGCATCCCATGACGTGATGACAGGCCTTGCCGCTGCTGTCGAGATAGGTGCAGTTCATTGCTTCCGAATACCTTGTGCCTAAATGGAATATGTTCCCGATTTCAATGCCGCGGGTTTCCTGTAAGGGAGATTTGCATTCCGGGCAGGGATCATCTTTTATTACAGCAATCACGTCGCCGTGATAGACATTGGGATGACCAGCAGAAGAAAAGTCACGGGCAAAATTAAACCCGGTATAATGGTGATCGACTTCGTTTGCTCCGATTGCCAGATTGGATGACTCTGTGATTGTCCTATCAAATACAACAGTGACTTTGTCCAGGTCAAGGTTTAAAGGTCCGAGGAATCCTGCAATGCAATTGGCGTTTTCTATGCTTTCAGCTGTAGCGAATGTAACATTTTTTTGAATGATGCCCTTTAATTTTGTATCAGCAACTTCCCGATCTCCTCTAACGAAAACGATAACAAGCTTCTTTTCCGATGTTTCGTAGAGAACGGCTCTGCAGGTCTGCGATGGGGTGATTTTGAGAAATTTTGACAAATCGGCGATAGTGGTGTGATTTGGAGTATGAACTTTCTGCAAGGGCTGAGTTTCCGCACGGGTACATGGTACAGGAGAACAGGAGATTTCACGGTTGGCCTTATAACTGCATTTGCTGCAAGTGATTATGGTATCCTCTCCAGAGGGCACAAGATGCATAAACTCGTGTGAAAATTTTCCGCCAAACATGCCGTTGTCCGACAGCACGCTGACAAAATTATTGATACCGCCTCGCTTGAAAATCCGGGAGTAGGCATCATGCACCTTATAATAATAATCCTTTAAATCCTCCTCGCTGGTATGAAAGCTGTATCCGTCCTTCATAGTGAATTCCCGCACGCGAACCAGTCCGCCGCGCGGTCTGGGCTCGTCACGGAATTTGGTCTGGATTTGGTAAACCATTACCGGTAATTGTTTATAACTGCGCAGCTCGGACCTTGCGATGTAGACGACAGGTTCCTCGTGTGTCATGCAGAGGCACATTTCTTTGTTGTTCCGATCATTTAATCTAAACATGGATTTATCGATGCTTTGATATCTGCCCGATTCCTCCCACAGCTCCCGGGTCGACATGCAAGGCATCTTGATCTCCTGCCCTCCCACGCGATTCATTTCTTCCCGGACAATGTTTTCAAATTTCGCAAGCACCCTGTGAGCAAGAGGCATGAGTCCGTAAATTCCACTGGCAAATTGCTTTATATATCCAGCTCGAACCAATAACTTATGACTAATAAGCTCAGAATCCCTTGGCGGATCTTTCATCGTACGACCAACTAATTGACTCATTCTCATTTTAATTTGTTTCCTTTAAGTATTGTGATTAGTACGCGCATCATATCTTACATATAGTACATGCAGTTTTTAAGAAAATATTTTTGGGTTTTGTCATTTTGAACACCTAGAAAAATCTCCCCGGTTTTGACTTGTTCGATTCACTTGGAGTCCGGCTATTAATATTCGGGGATGACAGCTGACCCAAATTCTTTTTCTCAAATTTTATATATTATAGATGTTTAGGTATTTTTACGAGCAGGGAAATACAATCGAGGAGCGGCATCTATTCATATTATTAACCATTTTAATATCAACATGTTAAAGTGAAATATGCTTTTGAAGATAATCAATCATTTTATTAACAAAGTGGGTTTATATTAAAAAATTTGAAAGCGGCACTCTGTTAGCACGGATTTCTGCGAATATTACTAATAATAAGATCAAATTATTAATAGTAAAATTTGTTTGAATATACTCAACATTTTCTTTGGGGGATAGAAAGACCAAAATATTAAATATTGGTATATTATTTACTATATTGATTGTTTCTCATACAAAATTCCCAAATACTATATTTGCAGGAGGTGAACATTAATGAAATTGTCAGGGCGAATAAGTTCATATCTTGTAACGACCGTAATGCTCGCAGGATTCTCTTTTGTAGCAATTACCACAGATGCCAGTTCAGAAGATTTAGGCACAAAATGGTGTTGTATAAAGGACGGCAAAGAGATCCTGGGGAAAACAACATGTATTTATGATGTAATACTGGGAATATATTTTTCATTTAAATCTATGCCTTATCTCAATAATACAAAAATCCCTATTAATTTCGTCAAGTGATCGACTTATTTTCTCAGTGTTCTGAATGTCAAGATTTGCATCCCATTCATCTAATAAAAGAATTTTTCCCGGTTTCTCATCAGAAATTTCCTTTATTATGGAAATCATTGTCTCTCCTGTAGAGAACTGGCTCGTGTTTGATTTGAACAGTAAATCATTTTTAGCGGGGAGATAAAATGATATGTCCGGATATTTTTCCTTCAACTTGATGAGAAGAGTTGATTTGCCGCTGCCGTTTTCGCCTCTAACAGTCCAACGGGTTCCCAACTGAAATTGCTCGGTAATCTTTTCGAGATCAGCAAATTTTGAAATTTTAAAGATTTGATCTCCCTTATTGAGAGAAATTTGCGCCCATGAAATTCTTGAATCAAGGTCAATTGGTGTCAATGGAACGAGAATTTCAAAAAGACCATCAATTTCAGCAGATATTTGGTGATATTTGGCAAAATATGATGTGACCACATATAGATGGTTTAATATCATCAGTTGCCGAGGAAGAGAAGAAAACAATACTGCGAGATAAGTATAATTATTAATATTTTGTATTACAGAGTATATGAGAACAGCCAGAACCGGCAGAACTGTAAGCGCTGATACAGATTCAGATACGCCATAGGTAAGTCGATTTAATTGTATATCCTTTCTAGCACTATTTTCATAGGCTTCATCTTTTGCATTTTTCCATAATAGAGCATTGTAACTATTAGACAGAACCAGGTTATCCCAGGCCTTTAAAAGTATATTTGTTAATGAAACTCTAGAATCTTGAGCCTCGGATGAAGCATTCTGGATATAGTTTTTTGTGAAAAAAATCGAAAGAAAAGAGACTGATAAACTACAAACATAGGCAATAATAAATGCACTATCAATAACAATGGCAACCATTAATATATTTAGAAAAACATTTAAACTAGTGGAAACTGCATCAAAGAGGAAATATAGTAGCTGTTCAGCAACTCTAAATGATTCATTACAAAAAAATGGTAGTCGTTTATCCTTAGTCGAATTACCTATCCAATTCGATGGAGAAAAAGAGTTGGAATATACATACGTGTTTACCAAATTCTTAAATATGGCTTGTTTCCACCTAATCAAGGACACTATAGACAAATAGGCTGGAAGGTAGGGAATAATCAAAGATGTCAGAAAAAAAATCAGGTAATCAGTAAAGTACGTTTTATTACTTACTGCCTCGAATAATTTGGCAAGCCATAGTGTTGAGGAGGCTACAATAGCTTGCTGGATTATGATAAAACAAAAAGTCGGAATTAGGTGAAAATGGATGAAAATTTTCTTCATGTCATTCAATTTAATTATCCCCTGAGGAGTTTTAGGAATTCAGAATTTATTTTTGTTGCTTGCCCGTTTGGAATAAAAAGAGTTGAAGCAAATGTTACCTGTGGTAGCAATTCAACCTTGTTTTTCAATGCAGCTTTCAAAATTCATTTTGTTCATTTCAAGAGATTTCTCAAATCCAAAACAACGTACCCAGTGGGTACCATCAAGAACAGTTGACTGGGGATAACCCGAAATGCACTGTTCCGTCCATTTTTGCGATATTCCATATTTAGCATAAAGCGGGCACCGAGGATGAAAGTGACACCCCTGGGGCCGATGAATTGCGGACGGGACATCCCCGGACAGGGGGCTTGCGGGCATATGACCGGAGCCAATTTTGGGTACTGCTGCAAGCAGACTCATTGTATAAGGATGAATTGGTCTTGTCAGGATTTTTCCTGTTTCTCCATACTCTACAATTCGTCCGAGGTACATTACGGCCACTTCCTGGGCAATATAGGATACGACACTGATGTCGTGAGTTATGAACAGATATGTCAGCTTGTGTTTTATTTGCAGGGTCTTCAAAAGATTCAGCACCTGGGCCTGCACGGAAACGTCCAGCGCACTTGTCGCTTCATCCAAAACAATAAAACGGGGTTTGAGCACCAAAACCCTGGCAATCGCTATTCGTTGTCTCTGGCCGCCGGAAAATTCATGAGGATACCGCTGCGCCATTTCCCGCATGAGTCCAACATCTTCAAGTGCTTCATAAATTCTTTCATTGAGCTTTTCTGTATTCTCGCAGGGAAAATGGACTTTCAGGCCCTCCAGTATAATCTGCCGCACCGTTAACCTGGGATTTAATGATCCATATGGATCCTGAAAAACAATTTGCAGGTTCTTGCGGACTCCTGTAAGCCTTTTGCGGTCAAGGCACAGTACATTTTGTCCATCAAAGAACACCCCTCCTTCCGTCTCCTCGATCAATCTCAAAATGCTCTGCCCTAATGTTGTCTTGCCGCAACCGGACTCTCCGACTATAGCAAGAGTAAGTCCCTCCGGGATATCAAGAGAGACATCATCGACAGCCTTGATCGTATTTACGACTCTTTTCAATAAACCGATTCGTACAGGAAAGTGAGTTTTAAGTTCGCGAATGCTTATCAAATCGCTCTTATGATCGACATCAGACAGTATTGGAGCACGCTCGTCGTCTTGAGTGAGTTTCAGGTTTTGGATGTCTGGTTCACCCAAACGTAAACAGGCTACTCCATGACCGTTTTCCATTCTGGTCAGCTCCGGATTTTGAGTCCGGCAACGATCAATGACAAAATCACAGCGTTCACCGAAATAACAGCCTGATTCCGGCAGGCGGGTGGCCGGTGTCACGATACCTGGAATGACTGGCAGGAATGCACCTCTTTTATTGAGATCTGGAATACATGCCATAAGTTTTGCCGTATAGGGATGACCGGGATTATTGAAAATTTGATCTCTTTGCCCCCACTCCACAATTCGGCCTGAATACATCACTATGATCTCTTCGCACATCTGATTGACAATACCGAGATCATGAGTGATAAGGATGAGAGCCGCTCCGGTCTCCTTTTGCATTTTCTTCAAAAGATTCAATATTTGTGCCTGAATGGTCACGTCGAGCGCTGTCGTCGGTTCGTCGGCAATAAGAATTTTGGGATTCAATATCATTGCCATGGCGATCATGATCCGTTGCCGCATGCCTCCGGATAATTGATTGGGATAGCTATTCATAAGGACATCAAGGGAGGTAAGGCCCATCTGTTCAAGAAGCATGTGAATACGCTTATCTGCCTGCCGGCAGTCCATTCCCAGATGGTTGCTGAGTGGTTCTCGCAATTGGTTGCCTATGGTATAGACAGGGTTCAGGGCTGTCATCGGCTCTTGAAAGATCATGGCGATCTCCTTGCACCTGATCTGGCGCATGCCCTTGTCGCTCTCCTTAAGGAGATCCCTGCCGGCAAACCAGATACACCCAGTGGGATGGTAAGCCCGCGTTTGATGTAATAGACGCATAATAGTCATCGCTGTGACCGATTTGCCACAGCCTGACTCCCCGACAATGGCGAGGCTTTTGCCTGGTGCAAGGTCGAAGGAGATGCCATCGACCGCCCTGGCTGGCCCCACTTCGGTTTCAAACCATGTCCTCAAATTCTCGACTTTCAATAACGTCATAAATCTTCCAATGATCAGCGTCTTTTTGGGTCAAAAACCTCCAAAGTAGCCTCACCGACAAAATTGACAAGCAGAATCATCATCACCAGCACGGTGATAATGGGTACACCGATCCACCAGGCATTGATGTTATCCAGTGCCTGTGCGAGGCCTTCACCAAAACTGGGTGTGGGAGGCGGGACGCCAAGCCCGAGGAAATCGAGTCCGACAAGTGCAACCATCCCCTCCTTGATACTGAATGGAAACCCTGTGATCACCATCGTAAGGGCATTTGGCAGGATGTGACGCCCCATGATCGTCAGGTCCGAAACACCAAGTGCTCTCGCCGCCTTCACATAATCAAGGTTTCTAGATCTCAGAAACTCGACACGTATCAGGGATTGCGGGCCAACCCATTCCCAAAGGGAGAGAACCACGATCATTAACACAAGGCTGCGTTGAAAAATACTGGCGATAAGAATAAGAGCATAAAGGGAGGGGATCGACATCCAGATTTCAATAATCCTTTGAATGATCAAATCAACCTTGCCGCCAAAATAACCCTCAATGGAACCGATCAAAATGCCAATGAGCGCGTTTACAGATGCCAAGACCAGAGCAAAGAGGAGTGAAATACGAAAACCATAGATCAGCCTCGAAAGGACATCGCGTCCCCTGTTATCCGTTCCCAACCAGTTTTCAGTTGATGGTGGGCTGGGATGTTTGAGCTCCGGATTAAAATTTATAGCTTTATAATCCCATGGAATAGGGGGATATATAACCCAGTTGCCCGCTTTGGCAAACTCCTTTTTGATAACGGGATCAGAGTAATCGGCCTCTGTATCAAAGATGCCGCCAAAGGTCTTCTCGGAATAGAATTGAAACAGTGGATAATAATATTTTCCCCCATAAAAAACGAGCAGGGGCCTGGA
>JADFZC010000124.1 GCA_015232735.1 Oligoflexales bacterium
TATTCAGCTGGATATTGTCAATGAGAGCAGCATCCCGGCCGCACCTTATCAGCCGATGCAAACCGAACCGGCCATCCGGTTTTTGGAGCTTGTGCCGGTACCGGCCAAAACAAATGCCACTGCGCCTTCAATGGCAAATTGAGACGGTTCAGATTAGCGAAACGATGATCGTGCCTGCTCTTTGCAGAACATATACAGATCCGGTTTTCCCGGGTCTTTAAGACTATAGCATCCTCATTTCGCAGGAGCTGCCGGCTTTTGACAAGGAGGATTAGCATTCTCACATGTCGAGAGCACCACTGATGAGGATGGATCTACAGCACGCACTTCCATAAGGACATATGATACTGTCTTCTCTCCGGTCTGGGCCCCGCAAATACCTTTGGCGCTGACCTGTGAAGCCCCTCCAGGGCCTGTCCCGCAATCGATTGTTGCGGTTCCGCTATCTCCAGCCTTCGTAAGGCGCTTGAAATTCTTGAAGACTGTATAGTTCGCCCAGTCCTTGAACTCGTAGGCATCGCCGCTTTGGGTGATTGTCATTATATGGGGACTTCCAATATTGCGATCTGTCGCCGTCGTGGGAATTGCAGCCGTATCTATACCCATTATCGCTTTCGTCTCGTCGCTGCTCAAATAGTAGATCTCCAGTCTGACATTTGCAACAGGAACGGAAAACAGATATACCTCCTTCATCGTCGTATCGGTATTCAAATGGACAATCGGGGTGAATCTGGCGGCAGGAACATTGATTCCATCCTGTTTAGGGTAGCCTGCTGCATCTTTTCCCTGATCCGGCCCCCGGATCACAAAAGTTCCGGAGGTGGAAGCTGTAACATATGAATCAGGATTGAACACGAGATCCATGACCAGTTTTCCCTCGCCGTTGAAAATGAAAGGTTTCTGGAATTTGAAGAAAGAACCGCCGCTGTTGAGGACAATTTCACTGAGTTCAGCTGTTCCCTCAAGCGAACTCGCTTCAAAATATTTTGAGTTGTCAGGGGATGACGTCTTTTGAGTCGTGGCACTTTTTGTTGACAGTGTCCTGCCGTCAGATAGAGTTACCGATGCCTTTACCTTAACCGGTTTATAATGCTGAATCTCTCCATAATTGTACTCGCCGTTTAAAAGCGGGACTGAATTTTTGGCAATCGTGGTTTTGGCGGCCGCCTGATCCATGATGTCAACCCATTCGGTCCCTTCGCCGACCTTACTCTCTCCATATACGGATTCACTCCATTGACCTGAGGCATACAGTGTCGAACAACCTTCACTCTTGCTGATTGCTGTTCCTGAGATACTCATTGTCTTGCAAAGGCGTATCTGACCTATTGCATACTGGAGAGACTGCAGCTGGGAAACAGTATTTGCGCCGATCTTCAGATTTGCCGGCTTGTTGTCATCAGCAAGTCCATACGATCCATAGCTGCCGGGGTCAGTCAGATAAATTCCAAATCCGGCTTGTGTCTTGCCGGAATTTATAAAATTAAGTCCGATGGAAGTTCCCGAAGGCGAATCATCATCAGACTTCTTTGAGCATCCAAGAAAAAGTCCCATCGCCAAAAATGATACGATGGCCAGCCTTCCAACACCTGCCGCGTATAAAACGCGATAACATCTTTCGTACATAATAACCCCCAATAAATTTACGTGACAAAAGTCGTCAATTCCATGAGTTATGATACAATTATATATTTTATTAGTTTTTTTGGGAGAGATTTCTTAAAGTCAGCTGAAATTTTGCGCAAGATTTTCCTTTTTACTCAGCCGGCCAGCCGCAGTGCCTCACACCTTGTGAAGCCTGTTTTTTTTATAACTGGTCTTCAAGAACTGACTGCAGCCTTGCACGCATTTCAGGTCTCTTTAGCGCTTCCTGCAGTTTCCACTCCAGCGGAGTCAGATCATTGAGCTTTGCGTCCCACCACTCCTGGGGGATTGTTGTCAATGCCTCGTTGACAATGTCTCCGATGTCAATGTTTTTGATTCCGCGCTCTTTCAGGGCATTTTGGAAACCGGCAAGCGGACCGTCATAATCAACCGACAGTGTGAGCTTCAATTTGCGGCCGACGATGATTTGAGCGCCCGCGCGCCCATCTTGCGTTTCAAGGTCATCATCAAGTGATTCTGATGGGATTTTTCTCTTTTTACCTTCCTTTGCAGGTTCTGTCATAAATTATTCACTCCTTTAATATTGACTGAATGTTGTTACTGTTAATGCAAAAAATATTTCGGACCAAATCTGTACGTTTCTCTTTTTCCGGAAATGAGCAAGAAATAATTTCTATCCTCCCGAACAGTCAAAAACGGCTCTGCCCTGTCTGCTGCAATCCGTTTTACCATACATCGATATGGTTTGCTAAGAAAAAATGGTTATGCATGACGAATGTGGTGGCAAACTTGACCGTGATAAACCCGGCCCTGAAGGACCGGGTGTCCAGTCAGGAGAGGCTTTAAACCTCTCCTGATTTTGGTTAGCTTGAAGGGCCTCGCCCTGAAGGACGAGGTTTCCTTAAACTTGATGAATTTTTCGATAGGGGTTGGAGTTGAGCTGGGAGGTAGAGCCTGTCTAAAAAGGGTCGGACTCAACGTCAATCGTCGTCGGGCGATCCTCATTTACTGGAATGTAAACGAAGGCCGACCTCCTCCTCGCGCCTTGATCCACCCCTTATTACACGGGCTCTCAAATCTTCTTTACTTTTTCCTTGAGGAAGGATGCTTGAAGTTTCTCTTTTAGCAGCCTGTTTTCTCTCTCCAGCTGAAGAACCTTGTCTTCAGTCCCTCCTGACTCACTTTGGTTTTTTGCGATTTCAGGATCCAGGAAAACGGGCAGTTCCTTTTCACCAGCCTTGATTTTTGTGGTTGCTATGAGATTTACGGCGTTTACTATGCCTCTGGCAGAAAAGGGTTTTACAATCCATGCCAAAACCCCGACGCTTTTTCCACGTGCCTTGAGTTCATCTGACGACTCGGTTGTCAACATCAAAATGGGTATTTTCCGCAGCTCAGCATCGGTTTTGATTTTCTGACACATTTCGAGACCGTTCATTAAGGGCATATAAAGGTCCGATATGATTAAGCTTACATCTGAATTGCCTTTTAATTTGGAAAGTCCGTCTTCTCCGTCGCAGGCCTCTACTACTTCATAATTCTCAGAAACAAGAACTTTTGCAAGCTGTCGCCTCGTATCCTGAGAATCTTCGACGACTAAAATTTTTTTTGGCATGAAATCCTCTTTGGAAAAGATGTTTTGGTTTTTTGGAAATTTTCTTTTATGCTAAAAGATATATACAGGTCTTCTGGCATATTTACAAAATTTCCAGAACTTTCGCTGCAATACCCTTTATCTGGCCTTTTTGTTCTATGGTAAAGGTAGGATATTGTTCAGTCATATTCTTATTTTATCGATTAGATCGATATGTTGTCAAGTCTAATGGAAAACAAAAAACGGGTTCTATGCAGCCACTGACTGAGCTGATTTTTCAATGTCCAAATTGTGTTCCCTGACATCAAGAAATAAATCGCCCGGGAGATTCAATCTTAATAAGAATCCACGAAAATCATCCCCTTCATGGCTATCCTCGTCAAATATCAATTTGACAGAGCCTCCATGTTCTTTCATCGACATAAAAACGACGTCGAGTCCCACGCCCCGTCCTGAAAGTGATGTAACTCTGTCGGCAGTGGAAAATCCTGGATTGAAGATGTTGCTGGCAATTTCATCATCTATCAGGTCTGATGCTTTTATATTATTCCTTTCTTTCTGTACCATTTCACGAATCTTTTTCAGATTTAGCCCGCGTCCGTCATCCTTGATGTCAATTACAAGATTGTCGTCAGCCACGTCAGCTGATATACTGATGTATCCTGTTTCCTTTTTTCCTTTTTTCAGCCGTTCTTCGGGAGGTTCGATCCCATGATCGATGGCATTGCGTATAATATGGGTAAAAACATCCTGTACCCAAAAGGAGGCATGCTTGAAAATAAGGAAACCCTCGGCTTTAATGTCAAGTATTGGAGAGTTTTTATTCAGTTCCTTGGAAAGCGAAGGCAGGGAACCGAATATATCGCTTAGGATTTCATCAAGTCCTTTGGATTCCCAATTGCTCAGCAGATCATGAACCTTCTGAATGGATTTCTTATGTGTTTCCGGAAGGAATTCATAACTGGAGTTCAACATGGTTATTGCTTTTTTGACGATGCTGGTTGTGGCCTTATGCTTCGAGTTATGCTTTAGCCTTGTGAGCTTTTTCTGATTTATATCAACGTATACGTTAATATGAGCCATTACATCGTCAAGATTGTTCAAAAGGGTATTGACATCCCAAGGTGCCTTGTTTTCGCGAAGAAGCTGGTAATATTGTTCGACTTCATGAACCTTGCTTGATATTTCCTTCAGACCGTAGAGTCTGGAGTTGCCCTTTAGGGTGTGCATGTTTCTGAAAAGATGAGCCACTATGGTATCCGTTCTTATTGGATTCTGTTTGATCAGCTGCCTGTTCTCCTCAATGAGATTAAAGGAATTTTTCAGGAATGAGTCGAACTGGTTGCTTGACAGATTCAGGATCTCATCTATTATCAGCAATTCTTTCTTCTGAGTCTCTGAAGATCTTCTGAGATCTTTGAGTTCTGTAACATCTCTGACGGTTACGATGATTTTTTCCACATTTCTGTATTCGTTGTATATTGGATTCCACTCCAGTTCGAGTATCTTTTCACTTCCGCTGGGAAATTTTTTCTTTATTTCATTAGGCAGAACATGGCTGTTGACCAGGAAATTGAGTTCATTGTCATTGATCGAATATTCTATGCATGCCTTTATCTGAGAGATATCATCGGAAGACAAATCAGTATCAAGCAACAGTATATCCGTGAGTGAACAGCCTGATATGTCTTTTGTCTCAAGAATGTTTTCCAAAAAGGCTGAATATTCATGGTGAATGATGTTCCCCTTGATAATGGTAAATATTCCTTGCCTGATGTTTTGGAGCATGGCGTTAATGTCATTTGTTTTAATTCTCAGCTCCTTTGTGCGCTCACTTACTTTTTCCTCAAGGCTTCTGTTATATGACTCGATGACCAATATTTTGTTTTTTATGTTATCGCGCATTTCAGCAAATGTGCGGGCCAGTCGTCCAAACTCGTCCTCCCTTGAGAAATCAATGAGATGATCGAGGTTTCCGTTTGAAAGCTCTTCTGCACTGTGTTTCAACTCTTGAAGGGGCCTGCTGATGACCTTCCCGACTGTTATGCCTATTATGAAAATTGTGATAATAATTGAAATAAAGGCGCAAATGCCAAGCATGAACGATGTGTCCATAATCATCTTTTTGGCCTTTTCCAGCGATACGATGAGTTCAACTCTTCCTATGGTGTTTTCCATTCTCTTGATGTCCTGACTTGCATATACGAAATTTGAATTTTTTTTCAGGTCATCAATAGATAATGCTTTTATTGCATCCTGCTTTTGAAATACTATTTCCGATTCGGTTTTCTTATCCACACTTAAAACCCTTACGCCGACAACATCCTTGTCGAGAATAATGGCGTCAGTTGTATGTTTAACCCACTCCTCATTGGTGTCCCAAATAGGGGTAATCAGGGAAATATTGGCGAGTGTTGCGAGATTGTGAGCTTTTTCGTTAAGCGACATTTTCGTGTCATTGAAAATATAGGCCGCTATTGCCAGTGTAAAAAGAAAAGTACTCAAGGTGATAATTATAACCATAATTGAAAGAAGTCGAAGATCTATTCTTTTTTTGGGATAAAGGCTCATATGTCTCCCATAAATATTTTTTAGTACGCTTTTACTATAAACCTGTTTTGGGAAAGATATACCGCATCATCATTATTATGTAAGTCTTGAAACCAAAGAGGAATATCATCCCACTCAGTTGATAACCGATAAAAGGCGATAAAAAATTTCGATTTTATGTCCATCAGATGTAAAAAACATATCACAGCATTGCTAACCTATTTTTTTTATTTGCACTTCGTTTAACTTTTCCTTTAGGCCGGCAGCTTGAAGTTTCTCTTTTAGCAGCCTGTTTTCCTTCTCCAGCTGGAGAAGTCTGTCTTCAATCGGCGACTGGCCCTTGTTTTTTTCCATTTCAGGATCCTGGAAAAGGGACAATCCTTTTTCATTAAGCCTGATTTTTCCGGTTAAAACCAGATTTATGGCGTTTAATATGCCGCTGGCACAAAAGGGTTTCACTATCCATGCCAAAACTCCGACGTCTTTTCCGCGTGATCTGAGTTCATCAGACGATTCGGTTGTCAACATCATAAGCGGTATTTTCTGGAACTCAACCTCGTTTTTGATTTTCTGACACATATCGAGACCATTCATTGATGGCATGTAAAAATCCGATATGATGAGATTTACATCAGGATTGCTTTTCAGTTTGGAAAGACCGTCTTCTCCATCGTGTGCCTCTATTACCTCATATTTTTCAGAAAGAAGAACATTTGCAAGCTGTGTTCTTGTATCCTGGGAGTCTTCAACAATTAAAATTTTTTTTGACATGATACTCTCCTCTGCAAAGATGTCCCTGCATGCTGATATTTCGTGACAGATCCTGTGCTTTTCTTCGCTAGACCCTAGCCGAAAAGGTCTGACTCTTCGTTAATCGTCGTTGGACGATCCTCATTTACCAGCATGTAAACTCCGGTCGTCCTCCTCCTCGCGCCTTGATTCAGACCTTTTCGGCTAGGGTCTAGCCAGGATATTTCGCAGGCGCTGAAAGCGCCAGCGGCTATTTTTTGTATTTGTCTATTATTGTCTGCGTTACCTTTGTTTTTACCATATCATCCATAATGGTCTGAAGATTTTTTATGATTTTTTCATCAGTCTCTTTATTGAATGCGATGCACAATTCTTTTCCTTCAATATCATATACGATTTTATAATCATCCTGGTTTATGTTTTCAGCAGACATAAGAAATCTGCCTGAACTTTCCTCGATTATCCAGAGATCTATGTTGTTTTCCTTCAAATTCCTGAGGTTCGACTTCTCTCCGGTGGTTCCGTATTCAATCACGAGACTGCTGTTTGGAACACCTTTTGCCAGTAACATCAATCCCCCGGCATCATCTTTCACGACACCAGTTTTATATTTGCTCAGATCTTTTACGTCATTTATTGCAATATTTTTCTCCTTTTTCGAAAAAAGCACGTAGCGGGAACGCTTGATGGGGCAGACCCCCATGGATTTACGGGTCCGCCCCACGACGGGACGGGTGCGGGAGTCG
>JADFZC010000125.1 GCA_015232735.1 Oligoflexales bacterium
TAAATATGCATTGAAATGGGTATCCAGACCCATGAAAAAAAAATCAGACCACATAACCTTAAGTATCTTCAGAAAAAATTTTGAGTAAATAAAAAAAATATTTTCATGCCAAATAATATTTGACTTGTCAGCCAGTCAACAATTATTTTTCACAATGTTGACAGGTTTTTTGGCTGATTCCAAATGACTGGGAAGCCAGGACCTTTAGTAACCATGCAAAAAAAGGCAGGAAAAACCATGTATCAAGTATCGTTTTCAACAGCAAGGGTCGTCTCGAATAATCCCCCATGTCAAAATGGATTGTCGGAGCATTTTTTGATTCCAGGCAGTTCTGCAGCAAAGGCATTCTCAACTGCTGCCGAGCGGATTTCGAATATCGGGATTATCAGTGGCTCTCCCATGGCTTTTGAAAATGTCAGCGCCCTGACCGCAGGTGACGAGCAGGAGCCATATCTGATGACCACCGAAACCGGAGAACAGGTGGTTGACGGAACAAAGATGATAACGGACGCGGAGAAGTATGCGTTAATGACGCTCGACAGGCAGATTGGCAACCTGCGAAACAGAGACCCTGAGACGCTCGAGGAATTGAAACTCTTTTTCGGCAGACACATATCGAGGGAGGGGGCTATAGCAGGTCTAAAAATAATAAGAAATCACCTCACAGGTATAGCTGAGAATTCGGACTATGTGTTCGACCAGTCTGACTGGGGTGATGGAGCCTTGGCTTATGTTGAGGCGGTTCCATCAGTGACGGTTGAGCGTTCAGACTCCAGCATTTATTTAAAACGTTCGTTTTTTTCCCTTCCAATCAACAGAAGGGCGAATGTCCTTGTACACGAAACGGCCCATCTGGCACTTGGTACCGTCGACAGGGAGCTGAATGAGGGCATCACCGCCTACAGAGTGCCTCTTTCAGCCGCCCTTGCGCAGCAGGATGAGCTTGCAGCAAGCGACAATGCCGACAACTGGGCAAATTTCATTGATCCCTCATATGACATGGAAGATTTCAAGTTGGTTAAGCAGGCTGTTCGTGACGGTGGCAGGCTAGTTGTCGTAAGGCAGGATGCCGGTGAAGCTGAAAAAGCAGGCTGAGAGCCTTTTAACCGCTCAATTAGAGAGATTGATGGTATTCTCATAAGCCTTAGCTCTTGCGAGATTCTAAGGGCATATATGAACCCACCTATCTTGGACATACACGCATATTCTGAGGAAAAATCTATTTGCTGGACTCCTAATCAATTCTACAGATATATTTGCCGTTATCTCCGGTACAATCATCATTGGCACCATGGTCTTTCATGCATTTGTTGAAAGCGTTGATGGCATAGCTCTCACCGTAGCCTTTGCCACAGTTGTATTTTTTATAACTGTCGGCTGTAATGGCAGCGGTATGCTCATGACACCACTTTTTGGGGTTCACATACTCACCGCGGCAAGTGTCGCAAGTTTCCCCTACAACCCGGTAAATCAACCCGCATTTGGTTGCTCCAATCGCTTTCATGACACAATCATATTTGGGATCTGTGCATTCCGAACTCGGACCATACGCACTGATATAACATCCGGGGTCATTGGCATGAAGGACCGGTTTATTTGGACAATCCTTGAACTTTGGATCCTCGCTGTACTCTACGACCTCGGATTTCAATCCGGATGAAGGCGAATTGCCGGATTTGCATTGTGGAATATAAGTTACGGTAAAAATTAAAAAACAATAACCAATGAATACTCTCATGATATCGATCCTCTTTATAAAATATTAGGTGGTAAAAACAAAAAGGCCAACTCGCCATTTGACTTGCAGGAATCGTGCCACTTCAATTTCTTGTCCTTCTTTGGCATGAGCACTTCAAAGGTGCAGGTGTCTGCATGCAAATAAAGAAGAATGGCCTAGTTTTTGCAGAGGCTGTATTAAACGGGAGGGTATTTAGTATGCGTCCATATTTAATTATAGGGATGAGCTTCTATTTCTTACAGGCTAGCTCTTATAAAGATCTTGTGCCGTTTGGAACCCTCTGAAGAGACAAAAGGGATGACCGATCTGTTGATCGAAATGAGAAAATCGATCATGGAAGGCGATTTAAGAGCATTGGAAGGCGTATGGGAGAGATACGGCGACCCGGATGAGTATGACGAAGATGATGAAGATGACGAACCATTTACTTTTCCTAAAAGCTTAAAAACCACAAAGATGGGGGCTGTGGTTGCACGGGAGTTCGCTGAAATGCTTGAGTGAGTTTTTACTTTTTATCCGTGAGTTCTATCGCCCATTTTATAACCTCGGCAACCGGCTCTATGAATTCAGAGGGAATATATTCGTCGATCGACGCCTTCTCAAGAAGTCCTCTTGCCAGTGGTATGTTTTGAATCATGGGCTTGCCCTGCTCTCTTGCCATGGCCATTATGGAAAGGGCCATTTCCCCCTGCTCCTTGAATTTGACTGTCGGCAGCGGCGTCTCCTCGGCCCTGTAGTACAGACCCACTGCTATATGGGTCGGGTTTGTCACGATCACAGTGCTTTCGCTTACGGCGGATTTCAGGTTTTCGGAAGTGATTTCCCGAAAGAGCTGCGTTCGTTTTTGCTTTATCAGGCCGTCCCCCTCGGTATCCTTGAACTCCTTTTTGATTTCATCGCGGCTCATCATCATTTTTTTCATATACTGGCGCTTTTGGAAGAAGAAATCGAAAACCGCGACAGCCGCGAAGGTGATCGCGGTATAGATAAAAATATCTTTCAGGATCACCCCCATGACGGGTAGGGTGCACTCCATCCCGCAAACAGGCAGTCTGAATAGCGCGTTGATCTGATCACGGACACACAGCCAGATGATCAGCGACAGGGCTGTGACCTTGAATATGGATTTTAGAATCTCGACGAAATTTTTGACTGAGAAGATGTTTTTAAGGCCGGTTGCGGGGTTGAGTTTCTGAAGATCAGGTTTGACGGGATGCATCGACAGGTTCCAGCCTGACTGAAGCCCGTTTGACAGGACGGAGATAACGGAAACAACTATTACGATGGGAAGAAGTATGATTATCATTTCTTTCAGTATGCTGATGCCAAGGTCCTGTGAAATTACGCTGAACGGCATATCCTTGTTTTGGACGTCAAGTGGATAGGATACGATCTGGCTCATATGCTTCATGAAAAAAGAGCCGAAAAGGATCAGCATGAGGAACATTGCAGTGATCGTCGAGGCTGAAACAATCTCCCTGCTCCTGAAGATGTCGCCTTTTTTCCTGGCGTCCCTGAGCCTTTTGGGTGTTGGTTTTTCCGACTTGTTACCGCTCATAAATCAGCCTGAATATCTTTTGCGGGATGTCTCCCATGTCTGAAAAGGACTCGGAAAAATACCTCATCATAAAAGTAAAATACAGGATGGTGATTCCTATTGCCACGGCGCTTTTTACGGGAAGGGCAAGGAAAAACACGTTGAGCTGGGGAGCGAATCTGCCCACAAGTCCAAGGCCGAACTCCGACAAAAACAGGATGATGACCACGGGACCCGCTATCATGACAGTCAGATAGCTGACAAGTGAGAACTCCTTTATGAAAAAGTCGGCCATGGCCATGTTCAGGTTTGGCATGAACTCAGTTACGGGCCATGCGCCGTAGCTCAGGTAGAGGCCCTTGAGAAAAACCAGAAATACGCCGGTGGAAAAAAATATCGTGATAAAAGCCTGGCTGAAGAGCGAGCCAAGAGGGGAAGTGATGTTGTCGGTCAGGAAATTCATGGAATTTGCTATGGTCGCACCCCTCTGGTTATCGATGAGTTCGCCCGCGGCCTCGACGATCCAGAAAGGGACATTAAGCACATAGCCTATGAAAATGCCGATCATGACCTCTTTGCCGAGGACCGAAAAGACATGTGCCAGGCTGTAATCGAACCCGTGGAAGTTCGCGCTTGCCGCGGGATATACGGCAAGCGCAAGGCTCAGCACTATGCCGTTTCTCGTCAGAAGCCCCCCCACAAGCGTGCGGCTTAAAAACGAACCCACCGACAGAGAGGCGTAGAGCCTTGGCAGGATCATGATAAAAATAAGAAACTCATTTTTGAACGCCGCAAAATTCATAGTCCCTAATTCTTCATTATTTGATCGAAAATCTGCAGGGAAAAGTTGTAAAGCTCGCCCCCCAGCCACCAGGAAGTCAAATAGATGGTTCCGAATGTAGCAACCAGCTTTGCGACAAACGTCAGCGTCTGGTCCTGTATCTGTGTGATCGCCTGCAGGAAACTTATAAAGGTGCTGACGATCGCGGCAGCGATGATCGGAGGCAGGGACAGGGTCAGAACGATGATAAGTGTCTTGATTGTGTATTGAATTATGTAGGATTCTGTCATGTCAAAAATTCCCTAGTAGGAAAGGATCAAATTTTGAATCAGCTTGGTCCAGCCATCCAGCAAGACAAACAGAAGTATTTTAAACGGCAGGGAGATGGTCATCGGGGAAACCATCATCATCCCCATGGCCAGCAGGATATTGGAAACAATCAGGTCGATCGCCACAAACGGCAGGTAGAGCAGAAAGCCTATTTTGAAAGCCGATGTAAGCTCGCTGACGGTGAAAGCGGGAAGCAGTATGAAAAGGCTGTCCGATTCCAGATCCTCCTTGTGGGATTCGGGCCAGGTTTCCTTCGCGTGCTGCTTGAAAAATTCCCTTTGCGAATCGGAGGAGTGCTTTTTCAGAAATTCGTAGTATGGCGTAAGACCCTTTGAAACCGCTTTTTTCATCGAGTCCTTGTTTGAGAGGGTGATTTTTTCCTTGTCAAGGATGTCAAAGATCTTCAGACCCACCGGCGCCATGATGAAACAGCTCAGGATTATGCACAGCCCGTGGACGGCCATGTTCGGCGGAATCTGCTGGATGCCGAGGGCATTTCGCAGAAGTGAAAAGACAACCGAGAGCTTTACAAAGGAGGTTGCCATGACCGCGATAAACGGAATCAGGGAAAGAAGCGCAATTATGGTGATTAAATAAATGGGATTTGGAAAATCATTCATTTGCTAAATCCTTTACAGATGCAAGCAGGCACGTGCATTCCAGCCCCAGCCGGCCGTCGATCCGGACAAGCCTGCCGATCCCCAGAATCCTCCCGCCGCTTTTTATCTCGACCGGAAGGTCCGGACCTTCAGGCAAGTCCATGACCGATCCCGCCCGCAAAGACTCCACATCGGAAAAAACCATGCTTTTTCCTTGAAATTCAAAGCAAAGCTCATAAGGCAGCTCGTCCGAGGCCGCCTCATCCCATGCGGAAGGCGCGGTTTCCGAAAGGGTGCCATCCTCTGAAATTGCTTTAATGATAAGTTTATCGCTCTCCATCACTCCCGTAAACAGACATTTATCGTCGAGCATGACCTTCATGTTTCCATGCTTTTGATAATCATGCGCAATGAAGATGACGTCCCCCGCCTCAAGTCCGGCAAGTTCCCCTGCCGAGAGCCTGGTCCTGCCCATGACAAAATTCAAAATCACCTGCGAGCCGGGGAAGTACGCCTTTGCTTTTGACGGCAGAGCGTCGATGATCGGAAGAAGCCGCTCAAAGGTTTCGTCGCTGAAGGCAATATGAACCGACGACTTTTCGCCGCCGCACTCGACTTTGAAGGGGATCCTGCAATTAATATTGCTGTTTTGAGTGAAATTGTAAATATCCATAATATTGAGGGCAAGCCCCAGACTGCGGTGAATCGACCCCAGCATGGGGCCAAGCAGCGTTTCAAGTGTGGCAATTTTCAGATCCTGAGGCAGTGCCGGGATTTCATGGACCGGGACTATTTTCGAGGTGATATTTTCCATAAAAGCCCTTTGCATCAGGATATATATTTCGAGGTCGCCATGAAGGCACTTGAGGCAGTGGCTGAAGCTCTCGAACAGACTGTCTGCCGCGAGGGTCGCACTGCATATCCCGTCAGGGCCGGTCCATTCGAATGACACCGATTTTTCCTCCAGTATTCCTTTCAGTCCCGCTTTTCTGTTTTTTGCTGTTTTATTATAAGACAAGGTAAAGTGTACTCCTTACAAATCGTTGTTTGGCTGAAAGCCGGGCGGGTTTATCCCCTCGTGTCCGATGCTGTCCAAGTCCGTATCGTCTTTTCTGCCCACCCTTACCATGCATCTCGTACCTTTTACACGCTCGGAAAGACGATCCTTAAGTACCTGAACGTTGCCCTGCAGCATCTCGAACGAAGCGATCGAACCCGCTTGAAATTCAATATGCAGAACCTCTCCGGATTTGAAAAACCTGACCTCGCTCTGCATCAGCTTGTCATTAAATACAAAACGGATTTCCTCTGCACCACCCGTTTCGTTTTTAATGACCTGAAGGTGTGTCGCGATCATTTCAACAAGATCATTAAGGGATTTTTGAACAGGCTGAAGCGAGGATGATTCGATGCCGGAGGAACCTTCGCCAAACCCAAAGAGCTGGGTTTTTGCCAGGAAGCTTGCAAGCGCCCGTCCATCGATGAGGCCGCCCTCCTTTTTGCCTCCAAAATCCCTGTCCCCCGTTTTTCCGGACCTTTCGCCTGTTTCCTTTTTGCCCTCCCCGGCTTCTGACAGTTTTTTTTCGAAGAGATCGATGTCCCTGCCATCGGGCTCTTTTCCCTGCCCTGATGAGGCTTGAGGCTGTCTTGAATTGTTTACGGGCTCGGTTCTCATCATATTTTTTCCCCCCTGTCTTTTGAAAATTGGCTGTCCTCAATCAGATTTTCTTCCATCCGCTCCATATCAGCACGCATCAAGCGTTTTTTCTCCTGCCATAAATCCTCGAATTTTTCCTTTTTGATCTGTGCTTTTAGATGCTGCTTTATGGCTTCGTCAAGATTGCTTTTCGCCTCGCGTGACTGGACTTCGGATTCCACCACCTTTGTAGCCAGATCTTTCTGCTTTTCAGCAAGGGTCTCAAGCTTATTTCTTACCATAACCAGATTTTTTAAACTTATCTCCTCGCCTATGATTCTTTTGTAGAGCTTCTGCTTTTCAGAGACCCTCTGCATCCGAAACTCGTCGAGATTTTTTTTACTGAGCTCCAGGGACCTGAGGCAGGCATCATAGTCGTTTTTCTTCTGATAGGCGTTGATTTCAGCCTGTTTTTCCCTGTTTTCTTTTAGCTCCTTGAGATGTTTTGTCTTTCCGGTGGCAGGGTCCTTGTCCACAAGCCCTGCCGC
>JADFZC010000126.1 GCA_015232735.1 Oligoflexales bacterium
CTGCCTATCCTGTTTGATCCCGGTGAAGTTGAACAAACCATTGCAGCCGTTTCGCTCAGACCGTATCCTTGATGTACAGGTAGGCCAACCGAATAGTAAAATTCCAGAACTTTTCTGTCCATCGCCGAGCCGCCCACAAAAAGATATTTTATGTTTCCGCCGAGCTTTCTTTTTATTCCTTTAAGTATCAGAAGATTGCAGAGACGATAATATAGCATTCCCTTAGTGGACAGCTTCCTGTTATGGAACCTGTCATCAGCCGCCTTGAGGCCATTTTGAAATAAATGATCCAAAAAAGAACCTGAACTTTTGATCTTGGCGCAAATGACATCATAAATCCTGTTGAGAACAGCCGGTACCGTTATCACAAACGTAGGCTTTACTTCACGAATATTATCCACAAGTTTATCCTTGCTTTCAAGCAGTCCCACACTGGCTCCCAAAAGGACAACATAATTAAGGTCTCCATTAACGCCAAGAATATGGGCCCAGGGCAGAATCGAAAAGAGTCTGTCCCTATGATCGAGCGGAAAATTCAACTCAACGGCTCCAAAAGAGGAAATCTGGTTTTCATGTGAAAGAACCACTCCCTTTGGAAGTCCTGTGGTTCCGGAAGTATATATGATTTGAGCAGTATCTTTGGAAGTAACTGACCCATCGATCGGTATGATCTCATCAGAACCGGAAGATATCAGTTTTTCAAAGCCTGCCTCGGAATTTTCATCTCCGCCGATACAAATGATATGTTCAAGGGATTCAATCTCAAAAACCCAGTTCTTTACCGCTTCATAAAGAGTTTTGCCGCTGACAAAAAGAACCTTTATTTCAGAATCCCTGACGATGAATTTGCATTCAACGATGTCCTGCTTTTCATACATGGCAACAAAACCGGCGCCAAGCCCGTAGGCGCTGTAAGCGCATACTGCCCATTCGAGCGAATTTTTAGATATGATTCCAATATTGTCACCCTTCCTCACTCCTTTTCCGTAAAGGGCCGTCCTGAGTCTGTCCACCTTTTGTCCGAACTGCCTGTAGGTTGTCCAATCATATTGCTTAATACCCCTGACCCCGATAAACGGTCTGTCGGGGAACTTATCAATTGTCGCTTCAAGCATTTTCGCAAGCGTGTAATACTTCGTGTTCGGATCAATTTTAACAATTTTCTTTGTCATGACTTGCCCATTCTTTTATGATTTATGATTTATGATTTAACGATCCATGCATTATTTATTGAAGCATGGTTCCAACCAACTTTAGACTATCCAATAACTCTAAATAAAAATTTCAGGGAAAAATTAATATCTGTTGCCGATTTCTGCACTAACAGATTTTTACCATATTTACAGTTATTATTTTGCAAAAAATGTTCCAAATTTGGTCTAATATGAAAAAAGCAGTACAGGCATATCCTTACAAAAGAGGGGAATATGTTATATCTCTTTAAATTTCAGCCCCTTGCACGCCAGGTATTATGGGAAGCCGCCGCTACATTATCATCCTGCTTTTAAACCCATTCAAACTTGGGGTCATATTTTTTCTGTATTTTAAATTTAAAGATTTGTCCAAAATGACGGAGCTATATCGGGATGTTACAGACTCATGGATAATAGTCAGTGCTAAAGAGAATGGACTCATTAAACGGCGGGGCTGGTTATAAAAGAAGTGACTAAACTTAATCCATAGTTGAATTGTTCTAAGGCAGTTTCCCTTTTTCAAGGTAATCAAGAAAACATCCGCTGAGGATCATGCTTTCAATGGCTATTGCCTGAAGTTCCAATAAAGCCTGATAGACACCGACGCCGGCAGTAAGCCTCGCCTGGTCTGCAAGGCGTACATCAAGGAGTTTGCCTGCGCCTGAATTCAAGGCTGAAACAGCGTCATTTACTGCCTGCGCCGCAGCATTCATGGCCGCACGCCTTGCCGCAAGATTGTATTTTGCACCCGCTATCCTTGTCTTAAGTGTATCATATGCCGTCCTCAGTTCCAGTTCCATGCCCGCTGCTTCAGATTCTGCCTGATACATGCTCGACAGGGCCTGACTCACATTGCGCCTTCGCGTACCTCCGTCAAGAAGCATCCATGAAAGTTTAAGGGCGGTGATAGTCTGGGGATCTGGAGGATCAGGCTCATATTTCCGTGTCTGTTTTGCAACCGTCAGATCCAATGTTGGAATAAACGCCGCATCACTGACTTTTGCAGAAGCCGAGTGGATTTCCGGGATCTTTTTCAATACCTTGATTGCCATGGGATTGAACGGCAAAGAGGCTGCGATTGGAAATTCCGGAAGTCCAAAACCATCCTTTGGAAGCTGCTGCCCGCTTTGAGCATAAAAAGCCACCCTTAGCCTTTCGACCTCTGTCTTGGCTCTTTCGTAATCAGCCTCTGCGGATGCTTTGGAAGCCTCTGCCTCCTTTTGATTGGCACTGCGCGCCAGACCAGCATTTACCTTGGACGTAACTGTATTAAGTCTCGTTTGCGCGACACTCAGATGCTCCCTTTGCATTTCAGCTGCCCTTAGTGCAAGTTCGTATTGAAGAAGAAGTCCGGCTTTAGTGCGTGAGAATGTCTCTTTTTGAAGAAGCTTAACGGCCTTTTCCTGTTCTCTGCTCTTTTCTGCAACATCGAGACTCCTTATTGCCTGCATATTGAATATGGGCACAGTCCATCCTATGGTATATGTATCCTGCTCTTTCGGAACAATCGTCAATTCAAAATTCTGGGAAACAGGACCTCCAAGCTGAGGCGGCAGCGGAAGTGTGACGGTTGTACTTTTCACAACGCCTGGATCGCTCTTTTGTCTTTCCGCCTCCAGTTTAATACCTCCAGCAAACGCGAGATAACTCGATTCAGTTAGACCGTCAGCGGATTCAGAAGAAGCCTTGATTAAAAGTTTTTCCTTTGATCCTTCACGTGGCTCAGTTTTTAAAAGGCTTATTACCTCCTTCATATTTGCCATCCGATAATTCAACTGTTCTTCAGCCTTGAGTGGAAGGGAACAGGCCGTTCCGCTCATTATTAAAATAATCAGAATGTTGGCGACTGATTTCAACTTGCTGTCCTGAGCATCGATCTTATCTTTGTCACCTTTGTCCAAATAAGTGTTCTTTCCGTTTTTCTCCCGATATGCGCCAATAATTCCAAATATGGCAGGTACAATAACCAGGCTGAAAAGCGTGGATGTTATAACGCCGCCGATAATCGCAATTGCCATGGGTGCACGGGTTTCCGAACCGGCACCACGCATGACAGCAGTGGGAATCATTCCAAATACCATTGTAATTGATGTCATGATAATGGGGCGAAATCTCTCCATGGTGCTTTCACGCACGGCTTGCTCAAGAGGCATGACCTTCTCCCTGACCCCGACAGCGTCAACAAGCAAAATTCCATTTTTTGAAGCAAGGCCTATAAGAAATATGGTTCCTATCAGAGCACCAAGCGATAGAATATTGCCTGAAAAATATAGCGCTAGAAATGCTCCTATCAGCGCCAGAGGCAAAGTCAAAATTATGACAAATGGTCTTAGTGTATTTTCAAACTGAATTGCCAGTATTATAAATATGAAAAAGGTACTCCCGGCAAATGCCAGAGAGAAGCTCTTCACCATTTCATCGAAAAATTCCTTATCACCTGTAAAATCATAGGATATCGGTTGTTTAACAGTCTTCAGCACTTTTACCATGTCTACCATTATGTTGCTATAGCTCCTCGTAAAATCCAACGCTCCTCTGAATACAACTTTGCGGCTTCGTTTTTCTCTTGCAATAGTGGTGGGAACAGTGTCTTCCTTCAAAGAGGCAAGTTCACTCATGAGCACTGGGCCTTTGAGGGTTGGAATATATGTACTTCTCCAAAGTTCCTCAATATTGCGCATATTCTCCGGATATCTGATGAAAAGCGGCTTGTTTTCCTCGCCAACATTTCCGGCTTCCAGTCCGGTAAGCGCTATGCGTCCTGTAAGTTCAACCGCAGTGGCGTTCGTCCCATAAAATCTCATATCCGCCTGATTGATTTCAACGTCATATCCCTTGGTGCTTTTACCAGTTTCAATATAGATATCCCTTATACCTTTAATCTTTTTCATCTCGGGAAGAATTCTTTCAGCTTCCTTGAAAAGATCATCCAAATTCTCTCCATAAAGAAAACCTGTAAGCTGCGCCTCCTGTCCGACTCCTTCAATGAAAGGAGGAAAATCCACAATAATTTCTGCAGGAACATCCTTAAGTCTCGCATTTACGGCATTTGCAATGCTCTTCAGGCTGGATTTGCGTTTACTCTTGGAGACAAAGACAAGACGCATTTCGCTTCGCGACGGATCGCTTGAGTTTACTCTGGCATATACGTCAGCAAGACCTTTAAGGTCAGCAAGCCGGGTATAAGCCTTGTCGACCAAACTAAGAGATACGGCTTTAGTTGAACCTGCCGGAGCTTTAATCGAAACTATGATACTTCCTCTATCTTCGACTGTAAGAAAATCCGCTCCCCTCATAACTGTCAACCCTATGGAAAGCGCAAGCAGCAAGACCGCTATCGTCAGCACAAGCGTGGGTCTTCTGTATGCTTTGCCGGCAAGTTCACTCGCAAGCACTTCAAGGTCATTAATCACTGCCCGCCATCCATCCCAGAATTTTCCGGACAACGGCCTATGCTTTCCAGAAAATTTGGCTGACAGCATAGGATCAAGCGTGAAAGCCACCCAAAGGGAAAGAGATACCGCAATAATGATCGTGACGCCAAACTCCTTGAAGAATTGCCCCACAATCCCGGTCATCCCGGAAATCGGCAAAAATACCGCAATGACAGCAAGCGTAGTAGCAAGTACTGCGCTTGCCACTTTGTCCGTACCAAGTATTGCGGCTTCCTTCGGCGATTTTCCCTCCTCTATCTGCGAAAATATGGATTCCCTCACAACCACAGCATCATCAATAACAAGTCCAATCGACAATGAAAGAGCGAGCAAGCTCATCATATTTATGGAAAATCCAAAATAATTAATGAAGATGAACGTCCCGGCAACACTGACGGGTAATGCTGTCGCAGTAATAATCGCGCTCTTGACGTCGGTAAGAAACAATAGTATCGAGAGGACAGCGAAGGCACCTCCGATAAATAGGGATATCCAAACCTCTTTTGTATTTGCTTCAATATGTTCAGACTGGTCAATCATAGAGAAGAGTTTTATCCCTTTACTGGTATCCATCTTATTGATGACCTGTTTTACTCTTTTTACCGTTTCCAGGGTATTTGCATCAGCCCTTTTGGTAATAACAAGACTAAGCCCGGGTTTGCCATTTATCCTTACGGATGCAGTCTCGGAATCATTGATTATTCTTGTACTACCAATCTCACCCACTCTAACACTGCGCCCATCCGACAAAGTTATCATGTAATTGTTCCAAAACTCCGGACTTTCGGAAATAGCCTTTCTTGAGACTGAAAATTCAAGATTATCCTTGCTGATATTTCCCCAGGGAATTGTAGTGGTATATGCTGAAAGCTGCTGATATACATCAAGCGGAGCAATTCTCAAATTCGAAAGCTTGTAGGGATCCAGATTTATCTCTACGAGTTCCTCACCTATGCCAACCACCTCGGCTTCTCCCACGCCATATGTAGTCTGAAGCTCTTTTATTATGGTATCATCCAAAACTTTTTTAATTTGGGCAGGCTTATTCAGGCTCTCTATGCCGAATATCAAAACCGGCGAGGCGCCCAGATCAATTCTGGTTACGATAGGCTCTTTAGTATCCTTAGGAAAAATGGCACGAAGCTTGGCCACTTTTTCCCTTACGGTGTCTATGGCCTCTCTTTGATCAGTACCCATTTCAAATGCAATAATAATCGTTGCAAGGCTTCTGCGAATAACGGTAATTATTCGCTTTTGCCCCCTGGCAGATGTAAGTTCCTTCTCAAGAGGTTTAACTATCTTTTTCTCCATCTGCTCGACAGAACCGCCGGGAAGAGGGATAGTCACCGACACATAAGGAATGGTGACTTCGGGATAAAGGGATACCGGAATCTTTCCGATGCTATATAGTCCGATGGTAAAAATGGCAACACTGATAATGCTTGCAGTAACGGGGCGATTCACAGAAAAACGTGCAAGATTCATTTTGCTATATCCTAAATTGTTATAATAAATATGTTACGGGAAAATCCTTTTATTCATTCGCTTCATATCACAATACATTTCGCCGATGCGGCAATGCCAGAAATTATCCTGGATGACGAAGCGGGCAGATAATATCACAAGGCACTGGTTCCTTCGCATGCCAAGACTCACCAAAATACATCCGCAGCTCTGAAAACGTCAGGGGCTACCTGTCTGATGCACAACCGGATGAAGGCTTTGCCTCTATGCTTCCAAGCGAATGACCTGCCTGGATATAAAGACCCTTGACCAAAGGCAGTCCCCTTACCCGGCCGTCAATATCAGCAATGATTCGTGTATCATCAAGCTGGATTTTTGTCCTTTCAAGTATGCTCTCAGCCTGTTCCACCTGCGCTCTGGCCTTCTCGAGGGTCATCTCAGCCGAAAAAAGCTCCTGGGGCGCCACGGTATCTGTTTTGGACAGTTTTTGAAGACGTGTTAAGGCATCCTGTGCAAGCCCGAAATTTGCTTTTGCCGCCGTCAGACCCGCCTTTGCCTCTCTGAGAGCTGTCTTGAGAATTCTATTGTCCATTTCAGCAATCAGATCGTTCTTCTTCACTTCCTGTCCATCGGCAACGAAAACCCGTTGCAAAAACCCGCCACTCTTGAGGGTAAGTTCCTGCCTTGTGTAACAAATCGGATTTTTTTTGCCCCCAGATTCACCGGCAATCGAAAAACCGTTTATGAACCAGAAAAAAACAATTACGACAAATATCACTATTTTTAAAACGGATATTCTTATAGATAGTAATAAACCTGCTCTGTCCATCAGGAAATCTCCCTGTCATGATCTTGGATTCTGATACGAAATGCATTGGAGACTATTTATTCCGTGGCGCGAAATGCGCCACGGACATATGCTGGCAAGCTAAGCTTGCATAGGATCTGTTTGAAGTATGCTGAAATTTCAGGGAGATCCTATACTCGCTGTGCTCGTCAGGATACGTCGCTGGCGCAAAATGCGCCAGCGATTATTTAGTCGCACATACTTTCATTATATATGATCCCTACACAA
>JADFZC010000127.1 GCA_015232735.1 Oligoflexales bacterium
ATTTTTTTTGCCAATAAGTCTGGTTTTCATAGTCAAATCCCCTCTTGCCGCTCAGAGTTATGCCGCCGGGGACCCCGCCCTCGGCAGACCCGGACAATGCAAACCGGTTCTAGGCATTTCCATTTGTCCGCAGAATGCCCGGATGGAAGTGAATGAACCGCTGAAGAGAAATCAGATGTTTTCCCTCGGACAGTACAAATTTCTATGGATATATAATCATAAGGTAAAAGGTCAGCTTCTCATTTTCAATGACAGACATGATAACGGCTCCGTTTGGGAAACCGCTGCAGGCATGGGTTTTCTGGCGGCGGGCAGAGGCGATGAGAAGATCATTGAAAACCGCGGTTCCTTCACCGTAACCGACCGGATCAGGGAATACTGTTACCACCAGAGGATCGATAATTTTTCAGGTACGGAAAACTTGTTAAAAATATCAGGCGGATTCGAGGATGACTGCCCTTTGCGATGGAGCATGGATTTTCATGTCACCGACGAGGGACACCTTGCGTTCAATGCGAGAACGGACGGGGATGACTCCTATAACAGACTGTTTCTGACATACTCCACCGACAAGGGCGAAAGATTTTTCGGATTCGGAATGCAGTTCACTTATTTCGACCTTAAGGGATATGAGGTGCCGATAATAACACAGGAACAGGGAGTGGGGCGCTCTCTCCAGCCGCTTTCAGTTATGGCCGACCTGACCCAGGGCCGTGGTATATCCGGATCGCCTGTTACAAGTTACGGCAGTGTTCCACATTATATCACATCCAAATACAGATCGCTTTTTCTTACCGGGAGCGCAATTTCCTTCTTTGATCTGAAAGACAGCGACAAGGTCAGGATAAAGATTTTCAAGGGTCAGATGGAGGGCCGGATTCTGGCCGGCAGTTCGCCATCGGAGCTCATCGAATCCTATACGCTGTATGCAGGGAGGATGTCCGAGCTACCCTTATGGGTTGACAACGGCGCCATCATCGGCCTTCAGGGCGGAACTGAAAGGGTAAAATCGATCCAAAAGCAGCTTGATCTTCATCAGGTTCCGGTCTCTGCGATCTGGATGCAGGACTGGGTCGGCAAACGCAAAACAAGTTTCGGTTCCCAGCTATGGTGGAACTGGGTACTCGATGAGTCGCACTATCCCGAGTGGAGGGAACTTGTGTCTTCCCTTGATGCAAAGGGGATAAGGGTTCTCACATACCTGAATCCCTTTCTTGCGGACATAACAGAAAAGAAGAGTTCCGACAGAAACCTTTTCCGCCAGGCCGCTGACAGCGGATATCTTGTAAAGGACAGCGCAGGGTCCGCTTACATGATAAAAAATACAAGCTTTTCCGCAGGCCTTCTGGACCTTTCAAACCCTGAAGCCACAAAATGGATAAAGCATATCATGAAAGAAAACCTGATCAGCACAGGTGCCAAAGGATGGATGGCGGATTTTGGAGAGGCGCTTCCATTTGATTCCAGGCTCATGAACGCCGATCCAAAGGAGTATCACAACTTATATCCTGAGAAGTGGGCTGCCTTGAACAGGGAGTTTCTTGAGGAAGAGGGGCTATGGGACGAGACGCTCTTTTTCTCAAGGTCGGCTTACATAAAAAGCCCCGGGAAAACACGTCTGTTCTGGCTTGGAGACCAGCTGGTGAGCTGGGATGGGTACGATGGGATAAAAACCGCCGTGGTCGGGCTCCTGTCGAGCGGCCTGTCCGGTTTTTCCCTGAACCACAGCGATACAGGAGGTTATACGACGATAAAGACTCCGCTTATGTCATATACAAGATCAAAGGAGCTCTTTCTCCGCTGGACAGAACTGGGTGCCTTCACCTCCGTGCTGAGGACGCACGAGGGAAACATTCCGGAGGCAAACCATCAGCTGTACACCGACAGCGGCACACTCGTCCACTTTTCGAAATTCGCAAATATTTACAAAGCGCTCTCCGGCTACAGGCGCTCCCTTATGGCAGAGGCCAGTGCCAAGGGACTTCCCGTGGTAAGACATCTGTGGATACACTATCCTGATGACAGGGAGGTTTTGAATTTAAGGTATCAGTTTCTCCTCGGCAGATATCTTCTGCTCGCCCCCGTCCTTGATAAAAGCCGCGAATATGTGAACGTTTACCTCCCCGATGACCACTTTATTCATCTGGAAAGCGGCAGGGCATACCGGAAGGGATGGCACAAGGTTGATGCAAAAATAGCTCATCCGGCGCTTTTTTATCATGACAGCATGCCGCAGGGGGAGATCCCTCTCGATGAAATAAGGGAACTGCTTCTCATCAAATAAAGGTGAGATCCTCGGGATCCATTTTCTCAAGTTTTTGAATGATCTCCTCATTGGTCGCAGGGATCCTGAGAGGGACAATCCCGCCGCTGAGGCTCTGCAGCGCCTGCTTTACAGCACAAAAGACTGAAACGGACAGGACAAAAGGCGGCTCTCCCACTGCCTTGCTCCCCTTCACATTTTTCAGGTTCGTCTTATTTTCGATGATGTCGACATTGAATATTTCCGGAACATCTTTAATGCCCGGGACCTTGTATGTGGTTGGAGATGGCGTCAAAAGCCGTCCCTTCCTGTCATATCTCAGATCCTCGCTGGTCACCCAGCCCATTCCCTGAATGAAAGCCCCGACAATCTGCCCCCTGTCGATGCCCTCGTTGATCGGATTTCCTATATCCATGAGGATGTCGGTTCTCAGGACCTTGAGTTCCCCCGTGAACCTGTCTATCAGAACCTCGCTGACTGCAGCCCCCGCCGTGTGATACAGAAAAGGATTTCCCCTCCCCTTTCTCGCATCGAAATAAAGGTCCGTCGTCTTATGGAATCCATAATCGCCGAGGCTTATCCTGTTGAGGTATGCATCAACTGCAAGCTGTGTGAGCCCAACCGCATTTTTGGGATCACTCTCCAGATAAACCAGTCCCTTATGAAAGATGACATGCCTCCACTGCTTGTCGTTATCCAGGGAAATCTCCTCCTGTCGCAAGAAAAGGGAGGAACGCTCCCCGGGAGGAAGACCCAGGTAGATATCGGCAAAAAGAGCCAGCCTCTTTTTAATCTTGAGCGCGGCGTTAAGAGCCGCCGCGGCGTTTATGTCCGCCCCGCTCGATGCGGCGGTCGCTGACGAGTTATGAATTTTCTCAGTGGATGTGGGCATGACCCGCACATCCGACGGCTGAACGCCGAACGCCTCCGCCACCACCTGCGCGATCTTGGTATTCACACCCTGACCCATTTCAATCGCGCCTGTCGATACCTGAAGCGTCCCATCCTTGTGGAGATTCACAAGCGCGCTGCCCTGGTTGAGCAGTCTTGTTGTGAAGGCTATTCCAAAATTGAGCCCCGTAAGTGAAATCCCCTTGACATGCGTCCTTGAAACCCTGTTGAAATCTTCTATGGACCTTTTTCTCTCGTGATAATCCGAGCTCTTGACAAGCCTGGAGAAAATCATGGGAAGAAAACAGTTTTCCACACTCTGTCCATAAGGCAGAACATTTTTCGGCGGCAAGTCCAAAAGATTTCGCTGCCTGACCAAAGCGGCATCGATTCCAAGCATCATGGCGATCTCTTCCATTATCACTTCCATGACGGCGATGCTCTGAGGCGCGCCAAATCCCCTGAAAGCCGTATTGGGCGCCATGTTTGTCTTTAACACCTGCCCTGTAAACCTTGCATTCGGGATAAAATACGCATTTGATGCATGCAATAGCGCCCTCTGCATGATTGCCACCGAGAGGTCAAGATATGCCCCCCCGTCGGAAAAAAGGCTCATCTCAAGCCCTTTAATGATTCCACTTCTGTCAAACGCGACCTTGTACTCGGTCCTGTATGGATGCCTTTTTCCTGTGAAAAGCGCGTCCTCCTCCCTTTGCAGCAAAAGCCGCGCAGGCCTTTTGGTTTTAAAGGCCGAAAGCGCGCATAGCGCCGCCAGCTGGGAAGGCTGGGACTCTTTCCCCCCGAATCCGCCGCCGAGCCTCCTTACGGTACAGACAACCTGGCTCAGTTTGAGACCAAGGGCGCTCGCTACGATATGCTGCACTTCAGACGGATTCTGAGTCGATGAGTGGACCACAAGCTCGCTGTCATCCATAGGATGGACCAGACACCCCTGGGGCTCGAGGTAAAAATGTTCCTGCCCCTTGCTCTCAAACACGCCTTCAAGTATCACAAGATCCCTGTCGGCAAATGCCTGAGCGACATCCCCGGTCTCAACCTTGCAGCTTCTGTCCAGATAGGACTTCTTCCTGATTGCATCCGATATCGTCAAAAGCGGCTCTTCCTCGGTTATGTCAAGCCTGATCAGTTTTTTTGCCTTGAGGACCGCCTTTTCGCTTTCCCCCGCAATGACACATATGGGTTCCCCGATAAAAGAAATCTCCTTTTCGGCCAGGATGGGCTGGTCCTCGACAATGGGTCCCCACCTGTTGTGTTTTAAATCCCTTGCGGTATAGACGCCTTTAATGCCTTCAACTTCCTGGGCCTCTCCCGTATCCACATCGTGAAGGATCCCCCTTGCGGTCCGGCTGAAGACAATGCCTACGACAAGTTCCCCGGAAAGACGCGGAATATCATCCACAAAAATGGACTCGCCGGATACGTGGGAAGATGAAGAATCATGCGGTACACTGTTCTTTTCCATCGATTGCCTCTCGGAGATTAATGTGTTTCCTGATAAAATTTAAAAAGCAGATTCCCAGAAACCCTTCGCCTGTATGAGGAAAGCGCCCTCATGTCTGAAATGGGCGTCACCTCCCCGCCAATGATATCGGACAATTCCTTCATCAGGTCCATATCAAATTTCCTGCCGACGGCGTGATTTTCGGCGCTGTATATTCTCCGCGCATAGGGCGAAACGCCGCCGTAGGCAATCCTTGCACGGCTGATGACTGTATTGTTCATCTCGAGGTAGAATGCCGCCGACAGCGTCGATATGTCGAGATCCTTTCGCTTGCTGACCTTGTAAATCTTGAAGATCGCCCCTTGCTTGGGATGGGGAATGGAAACCTGCCTTATTATTTCATCATCCCCCAAATCTGTTTTCCTGTACCCCAGGAAAAACTTGTCAAGCTTGACAATTCTTCCGCCGCCATCCTTGCTCTCCAAATGAACCTGCGCATCCAGCGCCAGCAGTGCGGGGATCATGTCCCCTATGGGAGAGGCGTTTGCCACATTCCCCGATACCGTTCCCACATTTCTTATCTGCGGCGAGGCAAACAGATTAAGAAGGGAGGAAATCTCGGGAATCCTGTCTTCAAAATATTTTTCCGCCTCTGAAAGAGTCGCCTTCGCCCCTATATTTATAAAACCGCCGTCGCTGCCAATGCCGTATAATTCAGGTATCAGGTTCAACGACAGGATATTTGCAGCCTCAAGCTTTCCCTTGTTCACCTGGACACCAAGATCCGTGGCACCTGAAAAGACTTTCAAATCCCCATAAACCTTTCTCAGTCTCAAAGCCTCCTCAAAGGTCAAAGGTGCATGAAAGCTCCTGCCTTCCGACCTGATTGACACTGGAATTTTTACATGTTCCAGAAGTTCCCCGACCTGCCCGCTGTCGTAGTAACGCTCCCTTAGCGTCGTGACCGTCTGGGGATTCACGCTGAGAGCCGCTTCCAGGATAGGCTTGTACCCCGTGCACCTGCAAAGATTTCCGCTGCAGTGTTTTTTTATGTCGGCATGCGTCGCCTCTTTCTTGTCCTCGAAAAACCCGGTAATCGATGCGACAAATCCCGGGGTGCAAAATCCGCACTGTGCCCCATAGTGGTCCCTCACCGCTTTCTGAACCGGATGAAGTTCCCCATTTTCCTTGAGACCCTCAACGGTAACAATATGGCATCCGTCCATCAAAAAAAGAAAATTGATGCATGAGTTCAGTGTCTGAAATTCAAATTGCGCCGGTTTGTTTTCTCCACAGGGCCTGATCCTCGCGGCAAGAACCGTACAGGCGCCGCAATCGCCCTCGGCGCATACGACCTTTGTCCCGGTCAGATTCTGATCGTACCTCAGATATTCGGAAAGGGTTAAAAAAACCTTCTCCCCTTTTACTGTCCGCTTTTCCCCGTTAAGGTAAAAAATTATGTAGTCACGCATTACGTCCACCTGCGGCATGGAAATTTAAAAAAAATGGCTGCCGAAGCAATTGAACCCCTTTTGCCTCGAAACATTAGTTTGGCATTATGCCACCCTTGTATTATATTAAAAGGCCAAAAAACACCCGAATCAACTAATTTTAAGAGAGGGGAACCTGTTGACATGTCAAAATCAGAATATTTTCCGAATATTAAAAAAATAGAATACGAAGGCAAAAATTCATCCAATCCTTTGGCCTTCAAATTTTACGATGAAAACAAAATCGTCGGAAACAAAACGATGAAGGAACACCTCAGGTTCTCGGTCTGTTACTGGCACACATTCTGCGGCAGCGGCATGGATCCGTTCGGTCAGGGCACCTTTGTCTATCCCTGGGATAAACTTTCCGACCCAATGGACAAGGCAAGGGCCAAAATGGATGGTGCCTTCGAGTTCATCAGCAAACTTGGAGTGCCATTTTACTGCTTCCACGACAGAGACATAGCGCCCGAGGGGGAAAACCTTTCCGTAACAGAGAAACGGCTTTTTGAAATGGTTGCTCGTGCAAAGAAACTGCAGACGGGCTATGGAATACGGCTTCTCTGGGGTACGGCAAACCTGTTTTCCCATCCGCGGTACATGAACGGGGCGGCGACGAATCCCGATTTTGGAGTTGTCGCCCATGCGGCCGCACAGGTCAAGGCGGCTCTTGAAGCGACACTCGAACTTGGCGGCGAAAACTATGTCTTCTGGGGGGGACGCGAAGGCTACAGTTCCCTTCTGAATACAGATATGAAGCGGGAACTCGATCACATGGCCATCTTTCTCTCGAAGGCCAGGGACTACGGCAGGGAGATAGGATTCAAAGGCGATTTTCTGGTCGAGCCCAAGCCTATGGAACCCTCCAAGCATCAATACGATTTCGATGCCTCGACAATCATTGGTTTTCTGAAAACCCATGGACTGGAAAAAGATTTTAAACTGAACATAGAAGCAAATCACGCCACCCTTGCAGGACATACCTTCGCACACGAACTCCAGACCGCCTGCGATCATGGGATGCTCGGGAGCATCGATGCAAACCAGGGT
>JADFZC010000128.1 GCA_015232735.1 Oligoflexales bacterium
TTCTTGATGAATTATTTTGATTTTCCCAAAAAGATATGAAAAAGTGATATGTTGAAGCACGCTCTCCGATGACTAGTACCTGCTGCGGAATCACGCGTAACCAAGTAAAGCCAAGTATAGAAATGATATCAGAATGGAAGTAAAAACTTAAGTTGCTATCTTTACTTCAGACGGTTTAGGGGTCTTAGATTGAAATCCAGAATCCTTTTCTTTCTCTTCTAAAGGATGGACAACATCTTTTTTATCAAATTTTACCTTCACAACTTCTGTATCTGTCTGAAGATTCATTCTGGAAGTGCCATTGAACATTGCTCCTTCCTTAATTACCAATATTGGACTTGTGATATCACCCTCAAACCGGCTTGAAGAGCACAACTCGACTCTGCCTTTTGCCTCAATTTTTCCTTCAACCTTGCCCTGTATTATTATTTCTTCAGCTACTATATCAGTATTTACATGAGCCTCTTCTTCGATAATCAAAAGTCCCTCTGATACAATCTCCCCTTCTATTCTTCCACCAATGCGGGTCGAACCTCTACAAAAAAGTTTCCCTTTAAAATGACAGCCACTTGTCAAAATTGTTATAGCACTATCTTTTGCCAAATCAGATTTCTTTTGTTGTTTTACTCCATCATATCCATTTCCGAACACAAGCCACCCCCTAACTAAAATTTACTACATAAATATTAAGGATTTAATTACATTCCTAGTCTTAACTTATGGTATACTCATATTGTTCATATTTAACAAAAAAGAATCTTGTGTAAATACTATGCCTAATTCCAAGCCTAATCCCATTATATCATTATTTCATTCAATTGTGTTATCAACAGCAAAATTCAGATGGCTACCTTTTGATTACTGGTCCGATCTAGAGGTTTCATTTTTTCATAAAAATAGATCTCGCTACTCTAATAATTTTTATAAAAATACACATTATTTTTTAAAACCCCCAAAAAAACTCAGGCATCTCCTGCCAAAGAAACAAATTTCCATGTGGACTTTAAATGAACTGGATAAAATGAGCCTTCCAATAGGCTGGATAGAATCACTTATTACAACAACTCAATATTCAACTCTTGAAATATATTACTACATATCAGAAAATTATAATAATTTTGGATTGGCAATTGATTCACTGTCCCTTTTTGTATCTGCGTCAATAATGCTTACTAAGTGCGACTATATAACTTTAATTGAAGCGCCAGGTATCAGTCTGATAGAAACTAAAGCTCTTGACCATTGGGGTACCAAAAAAGAAAGAACTGCAATAAACACGACGATAGCAGCACAAAGAAAAATAAACAATTTGAAAAAATTCAACGTATTGGAGATCATTCCATCTCAATGGTGGAATCTAGAAAATGGTAAAAAAGATAAGAAAAATCTCAATTACCTTTCAATGAAAATTGAAAGGATTGAAAAAGAAGAAAATCTAAAGCCTTTCAAGGGAAAAAAAAGAAAAGGTGCAATTTATAAATTATTTATGCCAAAAGAAAAAAGATCCTTCTAAAACTTTAAGAACTTTTTTATCACCAATGCATCGCCTGCACCAGCACCAAACAACCATCCCCGAGAACGGCATGCAATGCTGAAAATGTAATCACTAAAGCCAATTTTCCCGTTTTATTCGGAAGCTTCTTCCTCAGCTCCAGACAAAATCGCTTTTTTTACTTCCTCTTCAGGGAACCATTTCTCAAGCACCTTAATAATCTCTCTTCCCTGCTTGCCACTAGAAATGTTGAACTTGCTTTGCTGACGATAAACCCCGTTTCGTTTCTGGTACCTCCTAATGGATACCTTTGGAGCACTATACTCGCTTGTACGCTTGTTCATTTCTTTAAACAAATACATGATCGTTGTCCAGTTGCCCCTAGTCAATACCGTCTTATCAAGTTCATCAATAACGACTTTATCATCCTCTACATACCTAATAGTTAGGTCATCTATATTTTCGGCCATGCTAGAACCTCTTTCAAGATCAACTCAAGCAAAATAAAAATTTGAGATGCACCAAACGCCACATCCCAAATTATTCAAACTGACCACATAATAACATTGTAAATTGAAACTATCTCTTTGAGAACTGGTATCTGGCCCTAGCCGCTTTTTGACCATACAATTTACGTTCTTTTTTCCTGGAATCTCGGGTCAATAAGCCAACAGATTTTAAAATAGGCCTCTTTTCAGGATCTACTTCAGACAATGCTTTTGAAATAGCATGTCTTATTGCGCCAGCTTGACCACTTAAGCCGCCACCAATCACATTGACTTTAATGTCAAATTTATCAACATTATTTGTCAACTCAAGTGGTTGCATAATCATCATCTTTGAAGTTGCTCTAAGATAATAATCATCCATTGTCCTATTGTTTATTACTATCTTACCCTTGCCAGGCTTTATCCAGACTCGAGCTATTGCAGTCTTTCTTTTACCTACCGCATGAACTATCTTTGCTGCCATTATTTTTCTCCCCTACCCGTAAGATTGGTCCTTTCTATGACAGGAATTGGTTTTTGTGATTCATGAGGATGCACATCCCCCTCATAAACCTTTAAATTCTTTATTATCTTACGACCTAATTTATTTCCGGGGAGCATCCCTTTGACGGCTAAGGAAACAATTCTGTCCGGATATGTACTTCTAAGCTCCTTGGCAGAGGTCGCCTTAATGCCTCCAATGTGATTGCTATGATGATAGTAGAATTTGTTTTCCCATTTCTGACCAGTCAGTTTCACTTTTCCCGCGTTAATAACGATTACATTATCGCCACAATCTAAATGAGGAACAAAAGAAGGCTTATGCTTACCTCTCAAGATATATGCGATTTGAGATGCCATTCGTCCTAAAGGTTGATCGGCCGCATCAACAACGTACCACTTTTTTTTAATATCTGTGGGTTTTATTTTATGAGTTTTCATTAACCCCTACTCCAATTACAAAATACGCTTCAGAGCTGCGGACTATATATGTTATATCCAAACAGGTCAACAACTTGTTGACACTTCCCGAAGCAAAATCCTATTAATAAAAAAATCCTCTTAACTTACAGCATATTACAAAACTTATTAAGATTTCATCTAATAGCGCTGCAAACCCACTTTGAAAACCATAAAAGGCAACCCGTTGTAAATTATCCACAGCTGCAAAGACCGCCAATACCCCCTGCCAATTTTCAAATATCAAGTTAATTGCGTTTTTAAATGAAACTCTTCTCAATCCAAGATTTCTACAACAAAACTTATACTCAAGTCCAACCTCTTTCAAAGTTCAATGAATAAATAGTTTTTCCTTTTCAATATTAACCAATTTTTCCCATACATCGAATGGAATATATTTGGCGCCATCACCGGATGAACTCTGATTTATCACCTCATGGTAAATGCTTAGAATATTTCTGGCAACCCTGTACCAATTAAACTTTCGGACCTGCATCAACCCCTCTTTGCTTAGATGTATTCTAAGATCCTTATCCAAGATAACCCTTGCCAGTGTGTCGGCCAACTGATCCCTATCATATGGACTTACCATCAATGCTGCTGTCCCTACAACTTCAGGAATGGATGATGTGTTTGAGGTTACTACAGGCACACCGCTTGCCATCGCTTCAAGCGGAGGAAGACCGAATCCTTCATAAAGGCTGGGATAGGCCACAACAGTTGCATTTCGATAATATTCCCTAAGACTTTTATCATTTACAAAGCCTTTAAATATCACATCGTCTTTAAATTTCTTTATTTTTAGTCTTACTTCTGCAAATAACGGATTCTCGCCACCTATTAACACCAGCTTTGTTTTGATCTCCGGGTTGTCACTGCGCAACTTTTCATACGCCTCAATCAAAATTGGTATATTTTTTCTTGGTTCCAAAGACCCTACATATAGAATGTAACCTTCCTTTGGAAACGAAATCTCCTGACTCGAATCCTTATTAACAGCATGGCCAGTAAAAATCTGATCTACAGCCCAATAAACAAGACTTACCTTGCCAGAATCCACTCTGCAAAACTGTAAAAGATCGTTTCTGGAATTATTGCTGTTAGTAATAATTCTTGTTGCCTTCCGTGCCAATCTTGGGATCACAATATTATAAACTGTATGAAACAGATAACTATACCACTGGGGATTGACAACAAAACAAAGGTCATGAATGTGAACAATAGATGGACCTTTGTAAAATAATGGTGCCATATTCGCTGGTGAATGGAGAATATCCACCTTATGGCTTCGAGCGAGCTTTGGAAGTGTATACTGTTCCCAAAGATGATTCCTAAAATGACCTCCTTTCTTCAGAGGATAGGTCACAACTTTTACATTTGGATAATTCCAATCCGGATTCGAAGTTTGAGACTCTCCCGTGAAGAGAAAATAGTCGTTATTTCTGTCTATTTCAACTAATGTTTTCACTAAATTATATGCCGCCCTCTGAACCCCTGTCTGTTTTGCAACCAAGAAGCGGCCATTTATTCCGATCCTCACAGCAATGCATCCTCCATCCTCATGCCAACTTCTGCCTTATATCCCCTTTCATAAATAGCCAAAGTTTGTTTAGCCATAGTCTCCCATGAAAAGCGTTTTGCATGAGTCAGTCCTTTTTCGATCAAGCTGGCACGAAGTTCTTTGTCATTGATTCCAACTTCGAGTGCCCTGGCTATTGCCTTAAAGTCATATGGATTGGCAAAAATTGCATTTTGGCCAACCACCTCGGGAAGGCTTGAAGATCTGGCAACCACAACAGGAGTTCCACAAGACAGTGCTTCAAGTGGCGGCAAACCAAATCCCTCATACGTGGAAGGATAAACAAACAGCTCTGTCATGGAATATACTGCGGGCAAATGCTCCTCCTCAATAAATTTTGAAAAGTAGAGAAGGTGTTTCTTGCCATAATTCTCTGCAATACGTATCAGATTTCGATCAACTGGACATGCAAGAACTAGTGGGATATCCAAATTGGAATAACAAAAAGCCCTAACCAGCTGATGAACATTCTTATGAGGTTTGTTGTTTGAGACACATAAGATAAAACGCGATGAAAGACCATATATTTCACGAACATATGCCAATTGCTTTTCATCAGTTATCGGTCTGTATTCATCTGATACACCATTATAGGTAACGAAAACTTTCTCTATTGAAAGTCCCAAAGTCCGGACAATCTCCTGTTTACTGAAATTACTAACTGTCAGTACATACTCCGACCGCTTAATACTCCCTCTTACAATCACCTGATAATAAAACTGATGAAACGGGGTATAAAATTGAGGGAGGACCATATGATTCAAGTCATGTATCGTCATTATCATTCTGCATGGTACTATGAATGGAGCAACAAATGATGGAGCATGAAAAAGATCCGCATTAAGACTCTTCAATATTTTTGGAATCTCCCATTGTTCCCTTAAACTGATCCAATCCGATCTTACAACGACAGAATGCATATGATCGGGCCAATTCATCTCCAATATTGGAGAAATCGAACAGACGAGCATATAAATGTCATGTTCCTGACCGATAACTTTTAAACAATTTAGCAGATGGAATACATATCTGGCAATACCGTGCATGCTTCCCGGTTTAATCATCCTGGCATCTATGGCAATCCTCAATCTTTTACCCCTTCAAGTTTATGACTCATCCAAGAAATCATTTCTCTGTTCAGCATGATTGCCGATAATATCACTCCAAAAGCCATTAACTCTAAACCTAAAAGATACTTTCTTCTAGGTATGTTTCAAAGAATTATTTTTTTGCTTCAATAAGTCGCAATATATATAGCGATATAAAAAATATAAATTTCAATTCAACAATGACTGTATTTATTATTCAAAAATGTTTTTTTTTGATCTGAACCCAGCTACCTAAAGACATATATTTTTCTGGCAAATTCAATATTCCCTATAATATGTCTTTATATTAACGCATCTTAGCTTTAGAAAGTGATTTAGCTCCCTAAAAACATTATTTATTTAACAGACAAATTACCAGAGAATCTTATCATAATAATCACAACATAATTAAACCGAGTGTAAAAGTTTTATCGCACAATATTTTTATGTTATAATTATGTATACCAATTTAACAACTTGACAATATAAGACTAATTTTTATGACAATTAAAATTGAATTAAGTAAAATCCCAATATTTGGTTGTATTAACAAAACATTTATTTCAAAACTAAATGAATGCATTCTAACAATAAAAAAAAACAAACATGATGTAATCCTGATGGAAGGCGAGGATGTTCTGGGTGTCTATATAATAATCTCTGGCAGTGTTCAGGTTGAATCCGGCAAAGGCCATTGCATGATTACTCAAATAGGCAAGGATGATGTATTTGGCGAAATGTCTCTAGTAGAACAAACCACTGCCTCCGCTACAATCCGTGCCGCAGAGAATGATACTATTCTCGTCCTCATTAATGGAAAAAAACTTCAAGAACATCTCAGCACTGAACCTGATTTGGCGGCAGAATTTTATCGCGGAATCTCAAAGACCCTTTCCAATCGACTAAGAAAAACAAATGAACTGTACATGCATCATATCGAATCAATAAAAAAAATGCGCACTGAATTATTTGACCCGTCTGCTTTGCTTGAAGAATCCAGGAAAATGATATCAAAGCTGGAATTTATAGCCGGACTTGTAGAGAATAATAGGAATCAGTCAATCGAAAATATTGAAGGACTTTCAATAGATCTGCCAAATACTGCAAAGGAACTTTCAATTACAGCAAAAAGAACAGTTTCAGAAAATACAACAACCATTTTAAATGAACTAGAAAACGCTAAAAAGTACGTTATAAACTTTGAAAAAGCAATTACACAGCTGAATTCTTTCATTGAGGAACCCAAAGAAAACGGGGGGGCCAAATGACACCATTCAGACTGTTATCCTGTCTTTTTATAATTATTCTTTCAGTTCAAGGTTGCCAAACCATGAGTTATTTTCTCCCTGAAGCGGAATATGTGGCGCAAAATGGCGATCTCCACACTCTGGGCTACATTTATGGTTCGGCGGATGAAGACATGTTCCGATATTTTCGGGATTCCTATGATAAAAAACTAGACGATAAAGCCAAGGAAATATGTAGATCCATTTCATACGAGATCATGGAGAAATCACGCAAACCTAACACCCTATCTATTTTAAAAAA
>JADFZC010000129.1 GCA_015232735.1 Oligoflexales bacterium
CTCTACTTTATCCTAAAAAACGGTTATATCAAACCGGAGCAAATTCCCTCAAAGATCCAGACAGATCACCCTTTGCGCCGGTATGATGAACGTTACAGTTTTTCTGCTGAGGATCTCGAAAGGGACCCGGCAAACGCCCTGGTGAACCTCTCCTGGATTGGAAAACGCGAACGGATGGCCGTCAGGCTGCGTGAGACGAGGCCCGATCTCACCCCCGATCTGGACCAGTTGATGGCAAAGGGTGAGGATTTAATTGAATTCCTGGGTCTTTCCGGCATCGATAGACCGGGGATCGTGAGGGAGAACGATGATATCTCCGTATCGATCTCGGTTCTCAGGGATTTCCTTTGTTCGCCCATTCAAGGTTGGGCCAGATATGTCCTGCGCCTTTCTGAGGAGGATGAAGAGCCTGATGAGACGGATGGTCTCTTTGATCAAAATAGCATGAACCGAGTCGTGCTGATGCGAAACGTGATCCGTCAATTTCTCGACAGATCCGTTCCGATCCCTTCAAATGATAAAATTAAAGAAGCCTACGAAGAGGCGGTATTGATAGAAAAGATCAAAGGGAGGTCCCCTCCGGGTTTTTTCGGCAGCTTCGTGGAAAATGAAAATCTTAAGAATATAATAAATTGGCATGATGTTTATCGCAATAAACTGGCAGGCAATGAATCTTTTAGCGAACGATTTGTTGGAAATCCCGACAAATCGACCCAGGCAAGCCGCATCGGGCCGATTGTCCTCGAAATCCCCCTGACAGATCGCGATGATTCTCCCACGATTCCCGTGAAAATCAAAGGGAATACCAATCCTATTTCAGAGGGAAAGGACAAATCCCTCCTGTTTGTCAGCTCAGGTGGAAAAATCCGCGATATTGCACGTTGCTTCATCGATATCCTCTGCCTGGCGACCGACTACCTTAGGGAAAATCCAGGGATGGGGGAGATTCCGCGCACCTATCAATGTTGTTTGAATACGACCTCATGGGTTCGTATTCGCACCTATAAAATAAAACCAAACGAAGCCAAGGCCTATCTCACACACCTCATCTTTGATCTCCTCAGAAAGCGCCACGACCATGCCTTGTCCATTGAAGCGGTCGAGGAGTGGTACAAGAAAGATGGTGGGAAGCGGACATCGCTGGCCGCATTCCTCGATGACTACCTGAATAGTGAAACAAGTCGCAAAGGAAATCGATATAACAGCAATGGATATGGCTCTCTAAAAAAGGTGGAAAGCAGATATCCGCCTCCTGCTAAAAGCGAGGTCGACGAGGTTTGGGAGAGACGATTTTCCCTGTTTTTTGAGAGAGGGAAGGAGAAATAAAATGAGTGAAACACTTTTTCGAAAACCGGAAATCCTAAAGGAAATTCCTCTCGATAACCACACAGTCATCGAAGCCTCCGCTGGAACAGGAAAGACCTATACACTCGAGCATCTCACGATTGAACTTTTGTTCACTCAGGACGTCCGGATCGAGGAGATTTTGATTCTGACCTATACCAACAACGGGGCAGCCGAGCTAAGGATGCGCATTCGGCAAATCATCGAAAAATTCCTGACAGATTCTGGTGTAAGATCCAAGAAAAGCGAGTCCGTCTGGAAAATCGATGATGAGGCACGTGACAGGCTGCGACGTGCACTGGCCAGCCTCGATGAGGCAACGATCGGGACGATCCACTCGTTTTGCCATGGACTTATCACCGAAAATGCCTTCCGCCTGAGACGGCTTTTTGAACAGAGCCAGGATGCGGAAAAGGAAATTTTTGATCGGGCTTATGAGAAGGCGCTCATGACGACATTCAGTTGTGAAAAACGCTATCAGGCCGGGCTGCGTATTTGGCGTAAATCTACAGCCCTCTCTTCCCTCAAAAATATCCTGTTTGAAGTTCATAAGCTAAAGTGTGAGATCAGGCCAGCTTTGGATGAATCCCGATTAATCGAAATGGTCGACAATTCACCCCTTCGCTCCTTTAATGACGAGGTGGCAAGGGAGTGCGAACGAAAACTGGAAGCGGATTATCCCGGGGGAGAAATCATTAAACTGACGAAACAACTCGGCAACGTTGCTCGTGTTCTGAGTTCACTGGAGAAAGGTTCGGGAATATTGGAAATTATGGATCAAAAGGTTCATAGCCAGCTTCAAAGCCTGTTGAAACTGGCAGGAGACAATAACTACAAAGCGCCCCTCAAAAAATATATCCTGAATGCACGTGAGATCTTTTCTCTCATTATTCCTCTCAAACCCGCAATTCTATCGGTCTTTCTTCCCGTGATCCGCAGCAATATGGAGCAGGAAAAACGGGAGCGGGGCCTCTATGACTACTACGATATGATTTGGGAGGTTGCGAAAGCGATCACGGAAGATGGAAACATAGAACTAGTCCAAACCATAAGGAACAGGTACCGCTATGCTATTATCGACGAGTTTCAGGACACAGATATCTTGCAGTGGGCCATTTTCAAGGAGGTTTTCCTTGGAAGCGAGAGAAAAAACCTCATTTATTTGATAGGGGACCCTAAACAGGCGATTTATGGTTTTCGTGGAGCTAATCCATATACGTACTATAATGCCCTGAAAGAGATCAAAGCAGCGGGTGGCAAGTCAGTCACGATCGATAAAAACTACCGAGCCACCGCACAGCTGATCGCCCGGTGTGAAAAGATTTTTTATGATAATGAAAATGCGGACTATTTCACACCCGATAATGAATATGGGGCCAAAATCAAATGCGGAAACAGGGATCTCACATTTGTGGAAAAAGGAGTCGCCGATCCCTCCTACGATCCAGTTCGATACTTCAAGCTGGGCAAGTTCAAGAGCGATTCGGAGCGCCTTGATGAGTGGGGCAGGCAAATCGCCCGGGAGATTCAAAGCCTCTTTGATGGCGATCCCTCCCCGCTGACGTTAAATGATCGAGATATAAAGATCCAAAGGGAGCTGAAACTCGACGATGTCCTTATTCTGGTCAATAAAAATGATGATGCCGCCAGGATAAAAGATATCCTGAAGAAGGCGGGCATTCCTGCAGCGATAATAAGGGAAGAGGGGTTATTTGAGACATTCGAGGCAAGCGATATCCTCCATCTGATGCAGGCCATCGCCAAGCCCTTTGACCGTAACCGGAGAGCCAGGGCGTTGATCACACCCTTTTTCGCGATACCTCTGGGACGGGTCTCTGATTTTATCGAAATGGATGAGAATCATCTTTTTATGGCGCGACTGCTCGCCTGGAATCGCATGGCTGGCAGCAACGCTTACAGATTGCTCTTCCCATCGATCCTGCACGAGAGCGGGATCATGAGACGAAATCTTTTCAATACAGATTCCGAACGGGTCCTCACCAATTACCTCCATATTTTTGAGATGCTTCAGGAGTACGCATCGACAGGAAAGCGTCATCCTGAGGATTTTGTCGAATATCTGAGGTCAATGATCAACGGCAAAATAAAATCGGGTCCGGATGGACATCTGCAAAGGCTCGAGACCGATCAGAATGCGGTACAGATCATGACCATCCATAAGAGCAAAGGGCTGCAAAATGCAATTGTGTTTCTCTACGGAGGGACCACAGTAATAAATACATGGGAGAAAGGATGGGGCAGGAGTTTTGACGGGGACAAGCAGGTTGTCCTGTTTGAAGATGAGGAGGAAGGGGTGGAAGAGAGCCCCCTTAAACAAAAGGGTCTCGAAGAGGTCCTCCTCGAGTTTCAGAGGCTCTATTATGTCGCCGCGACTCGAGCGAAAGCACTTCTTTATGTCACAATCCTCGAGGATAATCTCAATGATTATTTGCCATATGGGCAGATTCATAAAAGGCTTAAAAATATGTTACTCGCCGATCCCTCCCTTCTTAAAAAGGTGGAATCTGCCATAACAGAACCACTCGGGGAGTCTGCTCCACAAACGACATCATGGGAGGATTGGGACCCTTCTTCCCTGCTCGCCGAAGACGATCGCGGAGAAAACCTTTTTAGGAAACGCATCGAACACGCTCCGCCGCTGGCGACCTACTTTTCAAATTTATATACAAATATCAACCAAAAAAAATTGGAAGAAGAGGAGGATGAATCGGAAGAGGAGGAAAACGATCTTTCCGGGATGTGGGATGACGAGGATCAGGATGAAGGCGATATTGGAGGAACCGAATTTGGCAATTTCGTCCATAATGCATGCGAAAAGATCCCCTTCGAAAGGCTTACGGACCAGAGTGCTATGGCATCATGGGCCGATTCATCGGAGCTGACCGATATCTTTTCAAAACTTGAAGAGAACTCTAAACTGGGCGAAAAAACAACGATTCTGGCTCGAAGTCTCATATTAAAGGCTCTCACAACTCCTATTCCCAGTTATAACGGTGAAAAGGTCCCTCAGCTTTGGGAAATGGGAGCCACGCTGCGTGAAACCAAATTCATTTTTCCCTGGCCCGACGGGGGACATATCTATTGCAGAGGGGGATGGGACCCTGCACAAAATCGAGCCTCAGGGTATATGACAGGAGCCATCGATCTCGTTTTCAAATTTAACGGACGTATCTACTTTCTTGATTGGAAAACAAACCGCAATGTGGCACGCCTTTCGGTTCAGAAGTTTGAGGATTATTTTACAGAACACAACTATGACAAGCAGTGTTCCATTTACACACTCGCTCTGACCCGCTCGTTGGGCCTAACGACGAAGGAGCTGTATGACGAACACTTTGGTGGGGCAATCTTCTACTTTTTCCGCCGACTGAATGAAAAAAATTCCCCCGTCATCTGCCGCCGTATGGATTGGGAAGATCTTCAGGCTTATGAAACCGAACTGGAAAGTAATCCCCAGTGGCTCAAAAAACAGGAGAAATGATAATGGACGAAAAATATACCCTGACTCCCAGAGGAAGTGCAGGACAACTTTCGAAGGATCCCCTTATTATCGACGACGAGAGGCTCAAGCAGCGCCTCTCGAAGGCACTGAGCGAAAAGTTCAACATGGAACCCGAACTTTCGGCCATAGCATGGGAGATCGCCTCCTGGCCAACCCAAATCACAAATGAAGAGCGTGAGGCGCTAAGCTATATGGTTCTCACCGCGATGATCAATCTAAATCAGGGAAGTACAACCCTTCCCATCGGGGATGGGGAAAACAACCAGATGCTTAACCTTCTGAAAGCCCTTCTTTCCGGGGATCCAGAGGAAGGTGAACCGCCATTTCCATCGCCTGAAGCCATGGTGAAGAATATCCGCAAGTTGATCCGGGATGAAAAGTGCAAGACCATCATCGGCAAACCGGGTAAAAGGGTGCCTTTTCTCATAAAGGGCGGGTATCTCTACCATGAGAAGTTGTTTAAACAGGAAGGGCGCTTTGTCGAGGTGATCCTGAAACATCTGAAACGGCCCTCGCTTCCCGGGAAAAAAGCGGAGGCAAGCCGCGTCCTGAGTAAAGTGGCGAAGATCACCTACTTTCGAGGTGGAGGGGTGCTCCCTCTCACCCCCCAGCAAAAGGAAGCTGCCATCGCTGCGATTTGCCAGCCGATCTCAATAATTACAGGCGGTCCTGGGACAGGAAAAACGACACTGATCGTGACCATACTTCGCACCCTCGTGAGGATGGGAATCAAAGTGGACGACATCTCCCTGGCCGCCTTCACAGGAAGGGCAGCCAAACGGATGAGGGAATCGATCGTTGAAAAGATAGGTCTGATCCCTGAATCCCTGCGAAGTGACGAGGACAAGGCCATCCTTACGATCGAGCCGAAGACGATCCACCGCCTGCTTGGATCTCAACCCTGGAATGATAGCTTTCGCCACCATGAAAATAATCCCCTGCCTGCGAAAGTGCTGATCATCGATGAGGCCTCCATGATCGACCTGTGGCTCATGGATGCCCTCCTTTCAGCGGTCTCCAAGGAAGAGGGGGAAAATGGAACTCAGGTCATCCTGATCGGTGATGCCGACCAGCTCCCTTCCGTGGATGCTGGGGCAGTGCTGAGGGATTTGATCTACGGAGCAGGTGAGGGCAGCCAGTCGCCCCTCAAAGGTCGTTCCCACAGGCTCATCGGCTCCCTCAGGGTCGATCTTGGCAGCGTTGGCGGCATCAATATCCTGAATGTGGCCGAACAGATCAATAGAGGCGAGACACCCCGAATAGTGGCCGGAACGAGTGATGAGGCTGATATCTCATTATTCGCCGATGCCGCAGGACTTCAGTTCGACGGGGTTGAATTTATCGAAACATCCGGCTCCTCAAGCAAGGTGCAGCCCTTTCTGGACAGGTGGTTTGAACTCCTCTTTCCCACATCGGGAGAGATTCGAAGGCTCATCCAGAATGTTTATAATTTTGACGGTGAAAAATTTGATGATCCCTCGCTCGAAGGGATTCAGACCCTTTTGAACCATTTGGATCAGTTCCGGCTTCTTTGTTTCACCAGGGAACGGAAGTATGGAAGGGAGCGGGTGAACGATTACTTCCACAGCCGGATCGCCCGGCTTATAAAAAGTGGGGATTATTCCCCCTTTCTCTGCGGCGAACCTGTGATGATGACCCAAAATGATTATAACCGGAATATTTTCAATGGTGATACCGGCTTCATTTTGAATGTATCGGAAAAAGGAAAAGAGCCGCAGCTTATGACGCTATTTCCGACATCGAAGGGTCCTCGAGCTTTTAATCTAATTTCGATCAAGGATAAGATTGAACATGCTTTTGCTATTACGGTTCACAAGAGCCAGGGGTCGGAGTATAGGAATGTGGGGCTGCTTTTGCCGGATGAGGATATACCGCTGAATACGCGGGAGATTGTTTATACGGCGATTTCGAGGGCGAAGAGTTCTGTTGTTATTGTTGGGCAGGAGGCGATTTTGCGGGCTGGGGTGGAGAGGAGGCTGCCGCGGTTTTCGACGCTCGGGATGAGGCTGGTGGAGAGGATGGGGGAGGAATAGATTTTTTATTAAAGAATGAACAAATATCTGTATAGATAGAATTATTTTTTTTGCCCGATTGGAATGAATTTGACCCCGCATTTGAGAGCAATCACGATATTCAATGGGCTCGCGTTCAATTATTTTCAGGGGAA
>JADFZC010000130.1 GCA_015232735.1 Oligoflexales bacterium
GATCTTTTTTCAGAACTTGTGAAGGATGGATACACGCGCGTCCGCCTGGACGGCGTCGTGACCGAGATATCCGCCGTCCAAAAGCTGTCAAAACATAAAAAACATACCATAGACGTTGTTGTCGACAGGCTTGTTGTGAAATCGGACGGCGGCTTCAGGGTCAGGCTCAGGGATTCCATGGAAACCGCGCTTCGCCTCGGGCAGGGACGGGCGCTCGTTCATCCCTCATCTGGGGAGGACATAGTGATGAGCCAGAAAAGAAGCTGCTGCGGCTTTGCCTTCCCAAGTCTTGATCCTCCGGTGTTTTCATTCAACGCGCCGCAAGGCATGTGTCCGGAATGCAACGGACTTGGAAACGTGCTGAGGATGGATCTTGACAAAATAATACCGGACAAGAGCCTTTCGCTGAAAGAGGGCGCAATCGTGCCCTGGCAGAATTTCTTTGTCGACGGCGAGTTCAAAGACAATTCTTGGAACGCCAGGCAGTTTGAGGCGATGGAAAAGCAGTGGGGAGTGGATTTCAGCACCCCGTGGAACAGGCTTCCCAGGAAACACCAGGACATGATCCTGAGCGGCTCCAGGGGAAAGGAGCTTACGATAAGCTGGAAGGGAACCAAGATGGAAGGTTCCTGGAGTTCGGATTACGAGGGGCTTCTGAATGCCCTGATGAGGCGCTACCTCATGACAAAGAGCGAAGCGGCAAAAAGCTTTTATGCCAAGTTCCTCTCGTCAAAAAAATGTCCGGCGTGCAACGGGTCCGGGCTTAGAAAAGAGATTCTTTCAGTAAAGATTGACGGCCGCTCCATCAAGGACGTGACCGACATATCCATCCGGGAAACGCTCCACTTCTTTAAGAACATAAATCTGAGCGGAACTCACAGGATGATAGCCGAGGAGCTTCTCAAGGAGATCACTTCCAGGCTTTCCTTCCTCATCGGGGTCGGGCTTGACTACCTGTCGCTCAGCAGGAAGGGGCCGACGCTTTCAGGCGGGGAATCGCAGCGCATAAGACTTGCGTCGCAGATAGGAAGCGAGCTTACCGGCGTGATATATATTTTGGATGAACCCTCGATAGGGCTTCATCAAAGGGATAACAAAAGGCTTCTCAAATCGCTGTGCCATCTGAGGGACATCGGGAACACCCTCATAGTAGTGGAACACGACAGGGAAACCATTGAATCGGCCGACTGGGTTTTTGACATAGGGCCGGGCGCAGGTCCTCACGGCGGCAGGATCGTCGCCGAGGGCACGCCGGAAGACTTGAAAGACAATCCCGACTCGCTCACCGGTCTTTATCTCGGAGAAAAAAACTCCATCCCCGTTCCGAAGACGCGAAGACGCCCTTCATCCTCAAAGGACGGATGGCTTACGGTGCTCGGCGCATCGGCAAACAACCTTGCCAGCATAGATGTGGGGATTCCCCTGGGCCTCTTTACAGCCATCACCGGCGTGTCAGGCGCGGGCAAATCCACTCTTGTCAACCAGATACTCTACCCGGCACTGGCCAGAAAGCTTCACGGGTCAAACATCGATGTCGGCGCCCATACTGGTATCGAAGGGCTCCAGTATGTCGACAAGGTCGTGAACATCGACCAGAAGGCCATAGGGAGAACCCCCAGGAGCAATCCGGCAACTTACACGAAGCTTTTCGATCTTATACGGGACCTGTACGCGCAGCTTCCGGAATCCAGGGTACGCGGATACAACAAGGGAAGATTCTCCTTCAATGTCCCCGGCGGACGCTGCGAGCACTGCAGCGGAGACGGCTACATTGTGGTGGAGATGCATTTCCTGTCTGACGTTCTCATACCATGCGAAGTCTGCAGGGGAAAACGCTTTAACAGTGCAACTCTCGACATAAAATACAAATCGCACTCGATAGCCGACGTCCTCGACATGCCGATTTCCCAGGCAAGGGATCTTTTCGCAAACCATCCGAGGATAGTCGCCATACTTAACACCCTCGTGGATGTCGGGCTCTCGTATATCCACCTCGGACAACCCGCCACGACGCTCTCAGGCGGCGAAGCCCAGAGGATAAAACTTGCGAAGGAGCTGTCAAGGAAGGATACCGGAAGTACAATATACATCCTTGATGAACCCACGACCGGCCTCCACTTCGAGGACATAAAAAAGCTCCTCGAAGTCCTTGAGAGGCTTGTCAGTGCGGGAAATACGGTGGTTGTGATCGAGCATAACCTGGACGTCATAAAAACGGCCGACTGGATAATAGACCTCGGCCCCGACGGAGGAAAAGGCGGCGGACGCATCGTCGCCTGCGGGACACCCGAGGAGGTTTCAAAAAATCCGGGATCATGGACGGCGCAGTATTTGAGAAAATTGATCGAGTCCGTTTGAAATCGGCGACATATTTATATGAATTCCATTTTCAACCAAATTGCAAACAAAGGATCATCGAATGTTACGACGCCGCGGGATGTCCCTTCATCCAGTATTTGCTTTTTCTTTAGTGCATTGATAGCCGATGATAGAGCGGGTGCACTGGATATCTCATAAGCATCGAGCAGATTCTTGGAGAAAATCTCCTTTTGTTCTATTGCGGCGAGGCGCAGGACCCGTTGTTGGATAGGAGTCAAGGAGTTGAGTAATGTTTGGTATGCATAAGAATTTTGTTTGACGATGGTTTTGAGGATGTCTTTGACTTCTGAAATATTCACATTTGTGATCCCCTTGGCGACAAGATGAAAACATGCCATCTGAACGTAATTGGGGGTATCCTGGACCAATTTCCTGAGTTCCTCGACGGCATTTATGTCACAATTCATGCCTACTGAATTAAATCGTTGGGCAACCCAATCAGTGAACTCGGGGCCAAATGATGGGAAATCAATAGGCTGACAGGACCTGAAAAATGGCCTCTTTGAATCATTCAGCATTTCGTTGATGATCCTATGTCTGGAACCACTGAAAATAAATGTGGTATTATGAAGGGACTGCATTGAACTTCGTAGCGTGGCCTCAAGCCATCCATCATCATCGAGTTCGGTGATTGTTTGAAATTCATCGAAAGCCACGACGATATTTGGTCCAAGTTCTTTTAAAAATTTCAGTGTCTCAACAATCACATCTTTCACATCATCCGGACTAAGATTGGAAGAAAGCGACATACCTACGGAGCTGGAACCGGTCGCTTGGTCCACGTCCAAAGAGAATTTGGGACGAAGTCGGGGGATCGAAACAAACCAATCTTTCAGCTTCCGCCACCAGGATTGCTTTTCCCTGAATTTCAATATAAGCATCCTTAAAAAATCCCGATGTGAGGTGATATTGTAGATGTCTATATAAATAGGAATCCTCCCAACCCCCTCAAGGCCCTTCAATGTGTCCAGAATGAAGGATGTCTTGCCGAAACGTCGTGGGCCTATAAGAACAATATTTACCTGGTTCTCCACAAATTGACGGACCACATTGCTCAGAGCAGGTCTCGGCAGGTAGAACTCATCACGAACGGGGTCACCGAATTTGAAAGGATTTCGCGCCACTTGAAACTCCGCATTAAAATATCTAATAGCCTTGTTAAGGAAATGCTAGTCACAATATTTAACAAAACTGTTAAGCGCATCCGTACTTTAATATTTAACAAAACTGTTAAGTATTGTCAACCTGTTAATAAAATACAATTTTTAAGGAAATCATATTCTGCAGTTTCACTATCAACGCCTAAACCGCCTTTTTTGCCTGTGACGCCGGATTAGTCACCCTTGCAACCGTCAATTTTTTGTCACTTCCCTGAACATCGATAGGCTCGTGCCTGACCCACATGTCAGCCCTCAGATAGTCGCGCGCCTGTTTGGTTATCAATATTTCGCCATCCTTCACATATCCTTCAATCGACCTTATGAAATTGACCTCGGGGCCCGCAGCCGTGTAGTCTGTCCTCAGAAGGCTTCCCACCATGCCGACCACGGCTTTGCCCTGGTGGATAATCATCCTGTGACTCAACGAAAGGCCATATGTTTTGTTCCACTTTGGCATTAAATCAAAAAGTCTCTTTTCCATGTCTAGCGCCGAACGGGCGGCGTTTTCGGACTGGATTTCAGGCTCCTGCTCGACAGGGACTCCGAAAAGAGCCCTTATCGAGCCGTCCTCAAGGCGGTCTATGATTCCATGGTTCGAAAATATTATTTTTGTCATTTCGGTATAGAAATCGTTCATAAGATCTGCAAAGTTTTCAGGACCGAGTTCGCCCATTTCATCCTTGAAATGACTGAGCGTTGCGATAAGGATCGTGACATTTGTGTTTTTTGGTTTCCTGTCGAATACAGAGTCGCCCTTCAATACTTGTTCGATAAGCTCGGGAGGAAGAAAGCGCCTCAGCACTCCGCCCGCGATTTCCCGGTTGAGCGAGGTTATCTCCCTTTCGCCCTTCTTTAGTTTGAGAAGGTTTCTGACCAAGCTCGAAAGCTCGACGTGGTCGAACGGTTTCCCCAGGAAGGCATCCGCCCCGAACCGAGTCCCCTCTTTCTTGCTCGTCTCGTCGCTCTTTGCGGTGAGAAGTATTACCGGGATTGAGGAGAGCGTTTTGTCTTCCTTAATATTCTGCAAAAGTTCGGGTCCGGACATCACCGGCATCATCCAGTCGGTGATTATTAGATCCGGTTTCAGGCTTTGGCACCTGTCAAGCGCCTCTTTCCCGTTAAGAACAGTTGAAACGCGGTAATTATCCTCCCTGAGGTAGCCTGAAACGAGGTGAAGCATATCCATGTTGTCATCCACGACCAGGATATGCTCCGTGGCATCCTCCCCGCCATCTTCAAGTGCGATTTCTTTTTCGCCTGCCGATGAGACTTCAGTGTCGGCAAGAAGCCAGTCCTTGATTTTATGCTCCCCGGCAGCCGGCACCTGAGCGTCTTTTCTTTTCTCCCCGACCCACCTTGAGATCTCCCCGGCTATTCCTGAAATGTCCCACGGAGCCGCAAATCCCCTTGCCACCATGTCCATTATCATCATGTCTTCAGGCTGTGAACCATCCCTGCCGGACCTCAGAAGAAATATTTTCATGCCGGCATTTTTTTCGTGAATTTCCTTAAGCACCTTGTTTCCAAGTACTCCGAGCATCGTGTGGTCGGTCAGAAGGGTCTCAATGCGGCATCTGCCGAATGTCTTTCCAACCTCCAGAAGGTCGCTGAAACTTCTGACTGACTGGATCTCGCCTGCTGACCTCGCCGCTTTCACAAGTTCCTCTTGGACACTGCCGTCGCCAAGTACGGTTACGAGGTCTATGACCGGCATCTCGACTTTTAAAACCGGAAACCTGGCCGAAAAACAGCTCCCCTCACCGTATACGCTCACAGCATCGACAGTCCCTCCCATTCCCTCCGTAAGCTCCTTAGTAAGCGCCAGTCCGATGCCGGTTCCCTCGTACGATCTCGAAGCCTGGTCATCCGCCTGTGAAAAGAGCTTGAAGAGTTTTTTCATATTCTCGTCTGTGATTCCCATGCCGTTGTCCCTAACGGATATGACAGCCTCGTTTTCGAGATGCTGAAGACTAAGGATGATTTCACCGTTTTCCCTTACGTATTTAAGGGCGTTTGAAAGGTAGTTGAATATGATCTTTTCAAGGGCGTCCACCTGGCCGTTTATGAATATTTTTCTATGGTCCTGGCCTTCGTGGATCTCATCGTTGATTTTCAGTATGAATTCAACGTTTCTTTTTGCAGCCGCCTCCCTGAAATAGTCTCCCGCCGAAACGATGAGACGAGTAAGGTCGACAGGTATGAGGTCCAGCTTTGTTCCAGCTATGGAATATTTTTGGAAATCGAGAAGCTGGTTTACGAGCCTGAGGAGCCTTTTGGAGTTTTTAAGTGCAGTTGATATATTCTTGTCTGACGGGTACATGTCCATTGCATTTTCGATGGGATTTAGAATCAAGGTCAGGGGGGTCCTGAGTTCATGGGAGATATTTTGGAAAAAGCTTGTCTTGTATTTGTCGGTTTCTGTCAGTTTCCGGTTTGCTTCTTTGAGTTCACTTGTCTTCTCCTCGACTTTCTTTTCAAGGTTATTGTTCAGTTCCTCAATATTCTTTTGCGCCTCTTTTTGCTCTATTCGGATTTTGTCTCCGAGGGCAAATGACAGAAGGACTATTTCTGCGGCTGAACCCATTTGTCCACTATATTCTGTAAAAATATTAAGCGGTAAAATACCAAGCCCCTTAAGAGCATAAAAGAAAGATCCTATTAAAAAGACGCTAAATGCAATCACATAGAATTTTGCCGATCTGTAACCTTTCACCCAGGAAACAGTACCTATTACCAGCACTAGCGGTGCAGCTACAGTTTGAAAAGACAAGATTATTGGTCCACAATATTTTGAACCTGATAGTGCAAAAATCAAACCTGTAATTGCCCATGGATATAGGATCACATTTATTAGATAGTTGAATATGACTTCTCTCTTTTTTGTCTGTAGAAAGACTTGAGTGAAAAACGGGAAAAGAATGTCTACTAATGAGATGGAAATAAAAATGGAAAAATTTGCCAAAAATATATTTTCAGGCCACAGGAACCTGAAATCCAACCCATTTGCTCCAGTTTGATATATGAGATATGAAATGACATATAATACATAAATAAAATATGAGTAATCTCGAATTAATAGAAAAAGAAAAAAGTTATAGAGTATCATAACCGCTATTATGCCATAATAAATACCTAGTGTAATAAGCTCCTTTGATTTTGCAGACTGAAAAATTTCAGGGGTCCATAGAATTAAAGGAAAAGCCATTGAATTTGCGCTTTTGCTTCGAAGCAATAAAAGAAGCCTGCCATTCTGTTCTATTGTGACAGGAAATACAAAATTTTGATGATCTACCGGCCTTTGATAGTATGAATAGTGATCGCCGGTTTCTGTAATACGAATCAAGCCCTGCTCGTTGAATTCATAAAATTCAATGAAATCATGATAGTGATATGCCAGTTCAAGAAAAAAATTCCGCCTCTTTTCATATTCATTTTTAATAAAGACTCTTATCCAATATGTTGAATTTGTATATCCAAAACCAGGTGGTTTCTCTTTCCGATATT
>JADFZC010000131.1 GCA_015232735.1 Oligoflexales bacterium
TTGGTTCAATGCGGGTGAAAAGATGCTGGATTTTATTGTGAAGATACCGGCGCTTTTTTTGTTGTTTCTTAATCTGTTATTCAAGTTTGGTGAACTAATTTTTATGATTCTATTGCAGCGAAATACATCGATCACGAGAAGGGAACTATTTAAGCTGTTGGTGGGAATTGTGTAGTTGCAAGAGACTTTTAGTAGTTAATCGCTGGTGGGTAATTTATGGGGCCTCTGCCCCATAAATTACCCAGTGCGACCGGCATGATCGATAGCTAACCGATTGAAACGTATCGGAAATGACCTAAGAAAGGAGGAACATTATAGACGAAGGCAAGGGTGTCCGAAGAAACATCTGAGAATTCGGATCTCAAGAGAGAACCCGTGAGCTTAAAAGCCCACGTATATCATGGATTCACGCAGTTGCCAATGAGGAATCTGAAGGAAGCCGTAGTCAAATCTGCTACCTAAATGAAAATGAACCTTCGTAAGGCCGGGGGTAGGAGGATGAGTTGCCTGGGACCAACAAAATCCAAAACCTTTCCGTATCCGAGACCGGTAGTGAATGGTAGGTGAGTGGAGAAAGTTATCGATCTTACCCGGAGAAGGGCCGTCTGATCTGGGTCGCCGTCCCCGAGAGGAAAAGGATGGTTTAAGCCCTAAACGAGACAGAGATGTGCAGTTATGGACAGAGGGCCTAAGGATCTCGCCGTAGTAGACGTGAAACTTGTAGCCAATGAGAATGCGGTGACGTATTTGAGGGTAAAACTACGAGAAAATGACAGGAGTCGGAGTCGAGGGGCGAGACATGTTAACAAAGTCGCGTGTTCAAACTAAACCCACTGGAATCAGGCCAGCTCCAAGGGGGAGAATCTGGCGAGCACCCTTAACGTATAAATAGGGTTAGTCAAAGGATACGTCTATTGAGAACAGTGCAAATGAAAAGAAAAGGAAGCATGAAACAACGCAACTTATTCACAATGAATCAAAGTCTCTTCGAGACGTTATGCGACCTGGAATCTCTTAGAGGAGCATACCTGGAAGTAAAGCGCAACAAGGGAGCCCATGGAGTCGATGGCAAGACCATAAAAGACTTCGAGGCCAACCTTGACGAAGAGTTAGCCCAACTGAAAAGGGAGCTTGAGAGTTGGAGCTACAAACCAATGCCAGTACGCCGCGTAGAAATTCCGAAACCCGATGGTTCGGGAGTCAGAAAAATCGGAGTGCCTGCTATCCGTGATCGAGTGGTCCAAACCCTTACCAAGCAGATCCTGGAGCCGATAATCGAACCGCTGTTTTCGGAAAACAGTTACGGCTTTCGCCCTGGTAGAAGTCAAAAGCAAGCTATTGATGCCGCCCAGGCAATAGTTAGAACTGGCAAGGAATATACGGTAGATATTGATCTGGCAGCCTTTTTTGATCTTTCATCTTGATACCCTCCTCAATAACGCAGCTTCTTGACGGTTCCGTTTTTAAATTTTTTAAAATCGGTGATTGTTTTTCTGCTTTCAGGGAAAAGATATAATCCTGTTTTAGGGTCTTTTTCAATCATAACCCTCCCCATATCTATATGATTGTAGATCCAATGTGGTGTGACATCAAGTGCTTCCGCAACCTGTGGTACCGTTAATTTGCCTTCAATTTTCCTTGGATGAGATTGGTGTGTCTCACGCAAGATCCTATGTTTTAATCGCCATCCTTGGACAGTACTGGGGAGAAATACCTTATTCATAGGAGATTTAAAGCCTTTTTGAGTCAAGAGGGATGCGATGTTTTTATCGGATTCACCATTTTTTAGTTGTTCCATAATAATTCTTTCTATCTCTTTTATATGCGATAATTCGTTAAATGAAGTGACATTAATTGTTATGATCGTCTTTGTTGTTTCACCTCCTATCCAAACAATTGTTGTCTCAATCTGATCTCTTTGCATACGGCGAATCACGATTTTATCGATCAAAACCCTAAGGAGATTCTTTTTTTTGTCTCTTGTTAGAAGGTTATTGTTCCATAGATTTGGCAGGTTCTTTCCTATGTTCACGAATTCCTGTTTCATTTTTTGCGATATAAGTGTGGGTACATTTTGCTTTGATTTTGCTGCTTCAAGTTGTTCTTCGGCACTTTTTAGCGCGGCTAAAGCGTTTTCCCACTGTTTTTCCAGTTCGTCAGCAACGAGTCTATTTTCAGGATCTACCTTCCTATATCTTTTTTCAGCCAGTCGCGCATCGTACCTGAGCCTTTGTAATTGTTGGTTTAAGGATTTACAGACATTTTGATCAAATATTTCCTTTTGTTCGATTGCTTTAGAATAAAGGTCAATTTCGACTGGAGAAATTGCTTTAAAAAAGGCATCAACAACATACTCGTCAATAGGATCTGCAGGTATAAACTGGCAAACAGGAACACCATACTGCTGTCTTAAATGGTTGCACAAATACCGTGTCAACTTTTTATATTGAACCACCATCTTATGCCCACATTCACCACAATACACAATGCCATGAAGAAGAGCCTTTCCTGGTCGTGGTGTGCCCCTTGTCTTATTTCGGTCATATTCAGCGTAGTTGTCTTTTAGAATGTCTTGTATCTTCAAGAAAGTGTCCCAATCGATATATTTTGGATATTTTTCTTTCACGACTATTTTCCATTCATCAAGTGGAAGTGCTTTCTGTTTTTTTTTGCCATCGATATCTTTGTTACAGTGGTCTACTTTGCCGTAAACAAAGGTTCCAGCATAGGCAGGATTTTTTAACATAGATAAAATGGCTGCGATAGATGGTTTTTTCCAGTAAATTTCGTCATCAAAATACCGTTTTGGCAATAGCAAATTGTTATCGTTGAAAAATCTAAGTGTCTTACTTCCTGAGCCTAGCTTGAGGAATGTTGAAAAAACTAGATTGATCCTGTCCTGAACTCCCTTATCTGGATCTTTTATTACCTTTTCATCTTGAATCCTGATAAATCCGACGGGGAGATGAAGTACTAATTCACCGCGTTTGGCCTTATTAATGATACCTGCTGTCAGTCGACTTCTGATCGTGTAATGCTCTATCTCAGATAATTGCCCCTTAAACCCGAGCAACATTCTCCCATTGATGTCATGAGGATCATATATTGACTCTTTATCGGCAATCAAACATCTTTTAAAGGCACATAAATCAAGTAGTGGATACCAATCGGAACAATTTCTTGATAGTCGTGTAACATCAAATGCGATAATAATACCGACTTTATCTAATGTAACTTCAGCCAACATGTTTTTGAAACCCTGTCTTAGCTCGATACTACAGCCGGTGATCCCTAAGTCATCGTCAATAATCTCGATGTTGTTCTCATTCCATCCCAGCTCAAGAGCTCTTTTTTTGAGGGAATATTGGAGATCCAAACTCTCTTTGTTGCTTATGGGTTGATATGGTGTCGATTGTCTTATGTACACAAATGCTTTTCTTTTTAAATGAATGGGTGTAATCAATTCCGACGTTTTCATAGATTATCTCCTCTATAATAAAGGTTAACTTCCTTATGACTTCGTCTTTTGACTTTTCTGAGAGTTCTTTCCAGAAATCTTTCGCTTTGATTGACATAGTTGTTGCTCCAATTCATGAGTCAATGAAATGAGCTTTTGTATGGCATCTATATTAATTTTATTTAACGGTTGATGATCCTTATTGAAATTACCCAAGTTAGTGGCGGAAACAGGTATCATCAGGGACATGTATCCACGATATTGAACGAATATAAACTCATATTTTCTTTCAGTTTTTGGCATAGAGACGATTGTAAATGAACGTCCGAAAAGAGGATGTCTTGGGTCAATTATTTTAATACGATCTTTAGCACTTTTGTAATTAGTAGGGGCATTAACTAAAGAACTCATTCGATAGGGTACCTCAGGACCGTCTCATTGGTCGCCTTAGTAAGGTGATTGAAGACAAGAGAATTCTCCGTATCATTGGGTTGACGCTCAGAAGCGGAGTGATGGTAGACGGGATAGTGGAGTCTACGCAAGAAGGTACGACTCAGGGTAGTCCGCTTTCTCCTATTTTAAGCAACTTTGTACTCGACGAGTTGGATAAGGAACTTGAAAGAAGAGGATTGTCGTTCTGTCGATGGGCAGACGATTGCAACATTTTCGTAAGAACCCAAAAGGCCGCAGAAAGGGTAATGGCAAGCATCAGCGAATTTATCGAAAACCGGTTGAAACTCAAAGTAAACCGGGACAAAAGTAAATGCGCACCAACAGGTAAGGTCAAATTCCTCGGCATGACTATCGTTAACCAGACGATTGCCATTTCCAAGAAGGCACTTGATCGAGCCATGGATAAGGTAAAAGAACTCACCCCACGCGGCACGCATCTGCCTATTGAGAAATCAATAGAACAGATTAATAGCTGGTACGTAGGTTGGGCGAACTACTTTAAGATGACACAATACCCAGCCCAATTGCACAAGATCGAAGCCCATATAAGGCGCAGACTCAGATCGCGTCTTATTTCCCAGCAGAAAAGGCGCAGACATCTCGCCGAAAAGCTGATTGGTATGGGAGTCAGGCGAGGACTCGTGCATAAACATGTCTATTCCAATAAAGGTAGATGGGCACTAGCTCATACACCGGCGGTAGAAAAGGCATGGACGAACGAATGGTTTGCACAACGAGGAATTAAGATTATCTCTGATCAGAAACTGGAACATTGGTTTGGGATTAAGCAGTGGATTAAGTTAACATGAAGAGCCGTGCGCGGACCCGCAAACACGGTTCTGTGAGCAGTCGGAGCCGAAAGGCTCCTCTGACTCGACGTGCGCCGGGCATGGCGCGCAGCGCTCATGCTTATGGGCAATTATGTTCACGTGGCTTCAAGAAACTCTATATACCAATGAGGTTAAATATGGAGGAAGTACCGAAATTCACTGCATAATTTACCATAAATCTCTGACGCTGGCAACTGGAAAGTGAAAACTGACCAGGAAGTGGCTAGGAGGTGAAAGACCTCTGGAGACCTGATGGCGGGAACTCCTAGCCGAATGGGAACTGCAAAATCGTGAGGTTTTGTGGGGAGGAACCCATAGGCAAATCCCCGCTCCGAGGAACACAAAGCACATATGAGGCATCCGAAGGCAGGCGAGGGGGCGTCGGTACCCGAAAGCCTAATAGCCATCCAGACCTTTAAACTAGGAAGTAGATGTGCCGGAGACATGGGGAGAAAGTCACGCGTCTTACCCCGGGAGATCTGTATCGCTATTCCGCAAGGAGATAGGAAAGCTGAAAAGTGGACTGATAGGGATACAGAAGTCAGCAAACCCCATAATAGTCGTAAGATGAAGGGGTAACATTTAAACCAGATTGATGCGCTCTTTTTCGCATCGGAGTGAAGGAGCTGAAACCTTGGTGAAATCCCTAAGGGATGAATGGCGTGGAAAGTCGGAAACAAGAAATAGCCACTCATTAGCGACAATCCAGAGCGGCATAAGGCGATGACATCAATCGCAGTGATGGAGGTGTAGATACAGTAGAATGATCGAGGAAATGTTATCAAGAGAAAACATGCTAAAGGCTCATAAACAAGTCATTAGCAACAAAGGAGCACCAGGAATCGACGGGATAACCACAGAAAATCTGATGAACTACTGCAAGGAACACTGGGACCGTATTAAATCCGAAATAATGGACGGACGATACAGACCTCAGCCTGCTAAGAGAGTGGAAATTCCGAAAGCATCCGGAGGAATGAGGGCACTCGGTATCCCCTGTGCAATCGATAGATTGATCGCCCAGGCAATCAACCAAACGCTTACTCCTATCTTCGATCCCGGATTTTCACCAGACAGTTATGGTTTTCGGCCAAATAAGAGCGCACATGATGCGATCAAAAGAGCCGGAGATCACATTGAAGCAGGTTTCAGATGGATTGTCAGTATTGATTTAGAAAAATACTTCGATCGAATTAACCACGACATCCTTATGTCGATGGTGGCTCGTAAAGTACAAGACAAAAAGGTACTGCTTCTCATCAGAAGATTCCTGCAATCTGGTGTAATGGATCATGGCGTAATCTCGGCGACCACAGAGGGTGCGGCTCAAGGAAATCCTTTGTCCCCGCTTTTAAGCAACATAATGCTAGACGCGCTGGATAAAGAGCTTACGAAACGAGGACACAGATTTTGTAGATTTGCGGATGATGCAAACGCATTCGTCAAATCAAAGAGATCAGGAATCAGGGTGTTAGCATCCATAGAAAATTTCCTGATCTCCAAACTCAAACTTCGTCTAAACAAGGAGAAAAGCACCGTTACAGAACCACAGAACCATACTTTCCTAGGATACTCCTTCTACGGAAGGAAAACATGCAAACTGCGAATTGCACACAAATCTTGCGAAAGATTAAAAGACAAATTCCGCAGCAAACGGAAAAGATGGCGTGGGACAGAAGTAACAGAGGTGATTAAAGAGATAAACCTCATGATTCGGGGATGGATAGTTTACTTTAGGCTTGCCAGCGGTAGAACCAGGATTCAAGAAATAGAACACTGGATACTCCACCATCTAAGGTGCATCATCTGGAGACAATGGAAGAAACCCCGCACAAGGTTTCACAAGCTCCTAGGATTGGGAGTCAACAGGAGGGACGCAGCTAGGGCGGCCTGGGGACGAGGCGGGCCATGGCCAAGCTCAGCAACCAGGGCTATGAATTATGCCCTCAGGAAAGCGGTACTCAAAGAAATGGGTTGGATAAGCCCCGTCGAGCTATTTGATCATTACAAAATCACTGTCAAGTTTGGATGAACCGCCGTACGCCGAACGGCACATGCGGTGGTGTGGGAGCTGGGGGCTGTAAACGGTCTCTGGCTACCCGATCCCCATAAATTACCCACCAGCGATTAATTAGAATTTTGCAATAGCCCTGTCGAAGAGGGTTTTGGAGACAAAAAGACTTAGCTTTGGTGATACCTCGGCAGGTGAATACGATCTGATCATTACATATCTATCTCTGGGGACTTCCTTTGGGAATTCGCCGATTATGATGGCCTTTTCCTTAAATATCAAATCTAA
>JADFZC010000132.1 GCA_015232735.1 Oligoflexales bacterium
TATTAAAAAAGAACGTTTTCATTGCCTTTTGTGTGATATTCATCTGGATGGAAAGGACGATGGCATCGATTTCATGGCCTACCTCGCAAAAAACATGCCCGAGATCAAAAGACTTTTAATGACTGGAAGAGATATAAATGAAAATGCAAAGAGAGCCATTAACGTTGGAAGAGTTGAAAAAATTTACACAAAACCCCTCAATCTCCCTGAAATAGCGAGTGACGTAATGAATTTCGCAAAGGAAAGCGGAATTTACGAAGAGAAAATTGAGGATCTTTCGGATTTTCATCCGAGGCAGTGGCACATTTCGCCTGACGACGAAACTCAGCCCGCCGATGATGCGAAGGAATTTAATGGAGACAGCAAGACAATTCTTATTGTCGAGGATAGCAGGGATATGAGGACCATGATAATGCAGATATTAAGGAAGAAAATAAATTACCAGATTATCCTCGCGTCGGACGGTCTTGAGGGACTTGAAAAAGCTTCCATCCACAAACCTGATTTGATCATAGTGGACTGGATGATGCCCAAGCTTACCGGTGTTGATATGATCGAGAGAATGCAGAGAGACGACGTGCTTAGAACGATTCCCACTATTCTTTTGACGGCAAAAAGTGATGAGGAGAGCAGGGTTATTGGGATTCAAAAGGGGGCTCATGCTTATTTGGGCAAGCCATTCAATGAATTGGAGCTTGTAAGTACCGTTGAAAACCTGATTCGCATGAAAGAGGGAGAGGATAGGGTAAAGGAGCTCAATAAGGAGTTGACCGACAAGATTTTGAAGAGATTCCTTCCCCACAAACTCGTAAATGACATAAAAGAAGGCATCATGAGTTTTGACGATTCGCCAAAATTGAAAGACGTTACAATACTTTTTTCGGATCTGGTTGGTTTCAGCGAACAAACCGAAGCTGTGGGAGCACTGAAGATTTCCGGCTTTTTAAACGAGTATTTCGACAAAATGACAAGGATCATATTCGAGTATGGTGGTACGGTTGACAAATTTATTGGAGACGGAATCATGGCCATTTTTGGCGCGCCGGAAGAGCAAAAATACGATCAGCAAATACAAAATGCGCTAAAATGCGCACAGGCGATGCAGTCAACATTAAATGAAATCAACATGGTTTGGAAACCAAAAAATATAAAAGGTTTTTCAATGCGGATTGGAATACATGCCGGAAGCGGAATTGTAGGGTCATTTGGTGGCGAGATAAGATCCGAATATACCGTCATAGGTCCGGTTGTAAATATGGCTTCAAAAATCAACAAAGCGGCAGGTCCTGGCGACATTTTCTTTTCCGCATCGGTCAGGGATCGAATTTCCAGCGGCGGATGGAGCAAGGCTGGATCATTTCACATTAAGGGAATCGGTGAAACAGCACTTTTCAAACTGAACAGAAAGAATGAAGAGGATAAGGGTATAAAGACGGCCTGACAATAATGATTGATTTCTGCAATAAGACTCCTCAAACGCGGCAGACTGCCCAATATAATTGGTTTTTTCTACATTCTCACAGACCTTGGGCATTTTATTTCTAAATAAAAAACTGATTTTTCCGAAAAACCCCAAGAGGTTGTTCTGTTCACCGCGGAGGGTTTTTTACTTTTCACATATATAAGTTATACAGAACACAATGGAGAGAAATGGAAAAATCCTGCTTAATAGTCGATCTTGATGAAAAGGGTTTCAAAAGCCATTTCCAGACCATATCAAAAACAATAATGTTCCCGTTAAACACTATTTGTGTAATGGGTGATGAGGCCATGGACGCTTTGAACGAAGAATCCGTTGTCTCTATCGTCATCGTGGTAAGTGACAGCAAAAAATGTAAAAATGCCATTGACCTTTTGGAAAATTTCAAAATAAGTGTCGGTCCTTTGCCTCACTTTCAAGCCATTATTTGCTCCGACCCCGACCCGTTTTTTCTTTCAGATATCGATGAATATGGTATAGAGAATGTATTTTCAGAAGAAGACTGGCCATATTCGCTTCAGCAAATGCTTATGAATATCGAATCGATTTTGCAGGACGAAGAGTCATCGGAATCCAAAATAATCAAAATCAATTCTGCAATTAAAAAAGGGAATAAGGAAAATATAAAAAAGGCAAAAGACTATATTGGCGAATATGATCAATATGACTTCCTGGCTGCATATACAAAAGGCTCCGTGTTGAACGTGATGGGAAAATATGAGGAGGCAACCGAAGCATTCAAAAGCTCGCATCGCCTAAATAAAAGTTTTAAACCCACTGCCGTGGCACTGAGCGAAAATCTTCTTATTCTGGGAAAAATCGATGAGGCCATAGTTCTTCTCGAAAGACTGAATAAACAAAATCCAAGGTCATTGATAAGAAAGACGCAGCTGGTAGCGGCATATATAGAGAAGGGTGACACCGAGAAGGCATGCCAGTACCTGAAGGAAGCTATAGACCTTGAACCTTCAAATCCAAAAATCCTGGAAATAAAGGCGCAGCTGCTGATGGACCAGGGGAATTACAAAGAGGCTTTCTTGCTCATGGACAAGATGTCAAACGTCGGACCATATTTCGCCAGCAAGCTGAATAATCTTGGTATCAGACTTTCCAATTCCGAAAAGAGAAAAAGCGCACTGTTCATTTATGAAAAAGCCCACAAAATAGTACGCGACGACTTGAAATTCAAGGTATCGTTAAACGCCGCTCTCGCATGCTATAAGATGGAAGATTTCACACTGGCCCTGAAATATCTGGAAAGAAGTGAAAGAGAGTTTGGCGGGCCATTTGAAAAAGCCGAAAAGATAAGGAAAATGTGCAAAATCGGTTTAAAGAAAAAAGGTACTGACGCTAAAAAAGAGGCTCCTGGAAAAAAGCATGCTGATGAAGCAGATAAAAGTTCCGAGCGCAAGGAGAACAGTGGCAAGGGCAATGGCAATGGACTTAAGCCTGTGAAGACTGGGTGAACATGAAAACCAAAACATGTATCATTGGAAGGAAGCTATGACCGAATCCAATAAAATGCAAAAACAAATCGTAATAACGTGCGTTTCAAAGGAGGAACGCAGGATATTTTTTGACGAAGTAATAAAAAAATGCAATTTCACATCGATAATCACATGCAGCATATATGAAGCGTTAAGACAAATTGAGCAGACAATGCCCCATCTCATAATATGCGACTCCATCCTCCCTGATGGCACAGTGGCAACCATTTACGACAAAATCAGACCTGATTCAATTCTCAAAACCATTCCCATCCTCGTCATTGTCGTCAAAAAGACAAAGGAACATCTCGTTCCCCTTACGGGACGCAGTTTTGAAGGCATTCTGATGGGAGAGGTCAACGGCGGTCTTCTTAAAGAGAAGATTATGGAAATACTGAATGCAAGATCGGGACTTTCTCCTCATTTTGTGCCGATAGACAAGACTTCCCTTGATTCAAATCTGATCCTGTCCGTAGATGCGCTTGTCCTGGGCTCATCAGAGGACGACAAAGTAATTTACAAATCAAATGCCGAAATAGACCCTGGAGCATCATTTGTCTGTGTGCCAAAAGACAAAAACAAGGACCCGGTTCTCCTGAACAGAGGGCTTAACGTCATTAAAGATGATGGCATTTACAATGTTTTTCCAATCAAAAGGGCAAGGGGCAAAGGAATAAAATGGCTGTTTCAACTGCCCAAAATAAATATTTCAGGCAAAAGGACGGATGAACAGGACGATATCGTCCGTAAAGTGGTATTTTACGATCCAAAAATGGAACGCTTTACCAAGTTCAAGGAGATACTCAGGGGCTACAATATTGAATTGTTCCACGCAAGCTCGCTTCAATCTGTGATAAATATACTTCAAAATTACGGACCGATTATCGATTTTGTCTATCTCGATGAACTTCCCTCAGGTTCCGGCGCATTCGTACAGTTCAAAGAGTTCATAGACAAATTTGAAGAGAAGAAAAGACTGGGCGTGATTATCGCAACCACTTCGCAGCATATCAGCTCCGACCCATATTTCTATTATATCAGAAAGCCTTTCAGCCTGAGCCTTCTTCTTGAAATGATGGAAAACGCGTATAAAAACAATAAGGAATTTGAAAATGCCCTGCGCGAGGAAAACATTAAAAGTCATCTTGAGGTATTTTTTCAGACTCCTGCCAAACTTGTCGGCTTTGACGAACATGGAAGTATCCTTGAAGTCAGGCATCCCATATCAAAATCCAGCAAACTAAGGGTCGATCACCCGTTTATCAACAAAATCTGGAACGATACCAATGAAGCGATAGTAACAGATGTTTTCCAACCGTCCGAAGCCTCACCTTTCTGGTATGTAAGGGTTGAAAAACTTACCGGAACAGGAAGCAAGGTAGTTTACTGGGAGAGGGTTTCCAAGCTTCTTTCTGATGTGATAATTGAAAAAAAAGACGAAGAAAAGAAATGACTGGGGGAGTATCCATCAATACTGCGTCTGTCCAGATGGGAACATTGGAGATCCATAAGAATAATTTGCTCCTGCCGGCATGCCACCGTAGGGCATAATTCCGGGTGTACCGCCGCCAAAGGTAAGCAATATGTTCTGCCTCTCGTTCAAAATGTCGGAAGCAACATTGATAGTATCTCTAACTCCGCTGTAAGCTCCTGGAATTGTAATAATTACCTGTGCCTTGTTGCCGCTTGTCTGGTAGGTTTGTGACTCAGGATACATCTTCGTCCTGAAATTCCTGCCGATCCCCTGGGTATAAGTGTCTGTCCCCACGATGGTTCCGCTTAAATCGTTGATGTTATAGCTTGTAACGTTGCTGGGCAGCGTTATCTGTATAATTATCCGATACGGTTGTCCCTGTGCAGGCTGAACAGGATTGGTCCATGCAGTAAAACTTCCCTTCGTAACAGCCTCTTTTGGAGGAGCTGAGAAGTTGACGCTCATAGGGGTCAGCGTCGATAATGATGGATTTTGCGTGGTCTTTACGCTGGGTGTTTCATCTGACTTCTGAGGGATAGAATTTTCATCATTATGCCCGATATTTGGCATAGATTGTTCATTCTTGTTTCTGTCAGAATCTATTGTGCTTGGTTCCCTGTATGCCGGAGCGGGCTCCTCTTTCTTACTTTTGTCGCTTGATCCCGAAAAATCACTGCCTCCGCTGCAATTGATGGTGAGGGTTCCCATAATTGTCAATAATATCACATGATAATTTTTTGTTTTTTTGTTACTCAAAGTAACGGACTCCCCTCTCATCGGCCAAAAAACAAATTTTCTTGTTTTTCGAATGCGATTTTTACATACACCATTCAGTATGAACCTGCATGCAAAAAGATGACCATCATCTTTTTATTGAAATATTTGACATTTTGTCCTTACAATCTGTACAAGGGATTTCCAATGATCAACATAGGTGCAGATTCCCCAAAATCCTTTACATTAGTCAATAATTCAAGATATATGACTACGATTTAAAGCACCGATCACAATTATTGACATGGAAAAACTTCATACCCATCAACCGCTCAAATAAAATTTTTTCTAATTTATTGACGCAGTTAACCGATAGAAAGGCTATTGACAATTTTCGTCATCCTTAAATCACGAGGAGAAGAGGAATTTTTTAATGGAAATCATTCATGGAAATTTCGGCAAATCAGCTGCCGCCACTGTGATTGCATGTGGTTTCCTTTACATTTCCTATGGGATTTTCCATAACAGGATCATAACAGAGGATTCTCCGGCAAATCCTTTAAAACCCGTTCTTTTGTCGAGCAAAGTCGAAAAATACGACCTTGGCGGCAGTCTTGAATACCTTGAAGACCCAAAAGGGATTCTGTCAATAGATGACGCTGCATCGCCGATAAATAGCGATTTCTGGTCAATCAGCAAATGGGACACGCCAAATTTTGGACTTACCGAGTCGGTTTATTGGCTAAGGCTGACAATGAAAAATGATGACAATAGAGACAGTGAATGGCTTCTGGAACTTGGCAATCCGACCATCGAGGAAATTGAATTTTATTACAGGCGTCCTGATGCTTCATTTGAGATTAAAAAAACCGGCAGCATCCTTCCTTTCAGTTCACGTGAATTTGATGATTCCAATTTCCTTTTTAAGACCAACGTTCCCATGGGCTCAACGGCACAGTTCTATATCAAGGCAAAAAGCACGAATCCAATGATCCTCCCTCTGACCCTGTATCCTTTTGATAGCTATCTGAACTTGAAGAATTTTAAAGATCATCTTAATTTTCTTGTTTTCGGCATGACCACGGTCATGTGCGTGTACAGTATCATCCTCTTTGCTTCAATGAAAAAATTATCATATGTCTACTACATGATGCATCTTATTAGCATCCTGGTCGTGCAATTTTCAGCATCCGGCTACTCGTCCCGATATTTTTTCACAGAAAGTAACTACTTGTCGACTTTTCTGAATCCATTTTTCCTTTCTTCATCGATCTTCTGGCTTTTCCTTTTTTCCCTCGACTTCCTCGACATAAAAAAATTTTCTCCCAGACTGTTCAAATATTCCATGCTTTTTGTCATCGCTTCCGCACTTGTCATGGGAGTTTCGATTTCTTCCCTTAACAGGGAAACAATGATATATACTGCCGTTCTCTTGATCGGGAGTTTTTCTTTCCTTCTGCTTATTGGAATGTATGCATTTTTTTACGGTAACAGAACTGCAAAATTCTATCTGTTTGCATTTTGCCCTTTCCTTCTTGGTGGAATCTGCACAGCTTTATGGCTGCTTGCAGCTGTGCCTTCCAGTATTATTTTCAAATACGGGTATCAATTGGGCCTCATCATCGAACTGATATTTCTGTCCATCTCGCTCAGCGACATATTCCTTCAGGTCATAAAAAATTCCAAGTACAGGGTCAATGACCTGAAAACCAGCCTTGAAAACCTCAAATCCTCAATCGAGACAAGGGTCAATCAACAGATATCGGATATGGTTACCGAAAACGAGATGATAAAAAAAATCTACGAGCAGAAGGTTCTTTTCTTTCAAAATGTCTCCCATGAATTCAAAACACCTTTGACATTG
>JADFZC010000133.1 GCA_015232735.1 Oligoflexales bacterium
GTAAAGAGCTTGCTGTAGTTATTCCTGCATATAATGAAGCAGAGATAATTAAAGATGTTATTAACCTATGGATTGGTACACTTGATAGTCTTGGTATCGATTTCAATGTCCATGTTTATAACGATGGATCAAAAGACAAGACTCTTAAGGTACTTCAATCCTGTGCTGGTGAAGATATGCGGGTAATTGTGCACGATAAGGAGAATAGCGGTCATGGTCCGACCATTCTTCAGGCATATAGGGAAAACATCGATTTCAAATGGATATTTCAAATTGACAGTGACAATGAAATAGGGCCGCAATCCTTCAAAGAAATGTGGGAAAAGAGAGAAAATTTCGACTTGTTGATCGGCTATCGCGAGGGTCGGATTCAAAATCCAGTAAGATTTTTTGTCTCAGCCATTTCCCGTTTTACCATTTTTATCCTATTTGGCAGGGGTATATATGATGTCAATTCTCCGTACCGATTAATGCGGAGTGAAAGGTTCAGAAAACTTTTTTACCGTATTCCATCAGAAACATTCGCTCCAAATGTTATTGTGGCAGGTTGGGCAGTTATGAACAGGCTCAAAGTTTTCCATTTTGGTGTTCCTCATGAAAATCGAAAAACCGGGGAAGTTTCAATAAGGCATTTTAAACTTATAAAGGCTGCTGTGAGATCGTTTTGGCAGACAGTTAAATTTAGAATTGAATTATTAGGGGGTATCGATTCTTGAACATTCACGGGAAATTGTTTTTTATCTCACGAAAATTAGTCATAACTCTCTTACTTGGTGTTATCATTGGTGTTAGTTGGAACTGGCCGAACGATTTAATCAATAATGACCCAGGTCCTGATTCAGGCATTTTTATTGGAGTGGCCCATCATCTTCGTTCGGGAAAAGTTTTATATCGCGAAGTATGGGATCATAAGCCCCCCATGATCCATTTCCTCAATAGGATTGCCATGGGTAATCAGGGGGCGGAAATAAATAATATTAAGTACATGGAGAAAGTTTTTTGTTGTTTAATGGCCATAACTTTCATGATGATTGTCTATATCTCCCTTGAGAAAAGAATATTTTTGGCTTTTTTTTCAACCCTATTTTTTCTTGCAATTTTTTATCGCCCTGATGTTTTCGAGGGGGGGAATCTTTCGGAGGAATATGGCTCCTTGTTTTTCTTAATATTGATCTTACTGAGTGTATTGCAGGTTCAGGATAAACACAGGGCAGTAGTTTTTGTCAGTCAGGGGATTTTCGCCGGGCTTTCGATATTGACTAAAGAGCCATTTATTTTTGGCTGCATACCATGGTTGATGGCAGAATGGTTCAAGAACCAAAAAGGCACAAGAGGTGTTAAAAGAATCATATCTTTGCAGGTATTCGGATTTTTTCTTTCAGGATTGCCCTTTCTAATATATTTTATTTGGAACTCGGCATTTTATGATTGGTTAAAGGTTATCGCATATAATGCTGTATATGGGAATATGGTAAGACCCAGGTTTTCTGTTGACCGGACGATGTTACGGGCTTTTGATCTTATTTTTGCTCGTTCCTATATTGGAATGACCCTGGCTTTGATAGGCCTTTTTTCGCTTGCTCACTTCCGTTTTCAAAGGGTGACGAAATATTTCCCTCTGATTACTATATCTTCATTGGTATTTTCATTAATAGCTGCGGGTCTCTCCAACAGGCACTTTGGTCACTACTATATGATTCCGGCTCCAGTGTGGGCGTTATGGGTGGCATCAGGTCTTTGCTTTCTTTTGTTTTGGGCAAAGACATTATTTGTTTCCCGGACTATTAAAGTGTCTTCACTTATGTTATGTGGAGTATTGCTAATATATGCAATGATATATATTGTTTTTCCGATGTCGAGGATTTCGGTTAAGTCATTTGCCATTGAAATTGCCGATCATGAATTTGCATTTGTAAAATCCGCTTTTGATAGTGCTAAAGCGAAATTTGTACCTTATTCCAGCCATAGAGATGCTTTAGAAGCAATCGAGAAGATTGTACCAAAAGAAGTACTCATACGCGAAGGTCTGTGGGCGCAAGGTGGATTTTGCTATTATTATGCCGAAACCGGAGCGCTTTCTCCTACCCCTTTCATTTATGCGATGGACTATCTTTTTTCCAGAACACCTTTGGAAAGCCGCCTGGAAAGGATATCAAAATTCAAAAGAAATTTGGAAATCAAACCACCTGCGCTGATGTTGTTCGATCGATTTTTCGATAAGCTTAAGGAAAATGATCCCATATTTACTAATTACACCAGGATTAAGCGTCCTCAAATTGCACCGATAGTATATTTGAGGAATGATCTAATTTTTCAAAATAAAAATATTAAATTTTAGGAAATTTTTCTATTTATCAATAATTCATGATAGATAATTTGCATAGAAAAATAACAAAGAAATTACCGGTGTTTGTCAGTATTAAACCTTAATAAAAACGTATTAATTTACCTGTCAGTCATTTCTTTTTCGGATATCAACTGATCGCAGTCATATGCCTTTTTTGCTCTGGTTCCAATTATGTCCCAATAATACAGAGGGGATATTCCAGACCCCGGTCGCTTGATCCCCAGATTGTCTTCGGAAAAAGATTCTCCTTCATTGATTTTTAGCACTGAATGAAGGCTTTTTCTTGCCACATGGATGTTTTTGATTTCTGATGGAGATATTTGCTTGTTCGATGATCCAAGCATCCGTGTTACCAGCCTTATGGATCGGATCATTTCAGCCAGTTCATCAGGATTTAAGGAGGCTTTGTGGTCAGGCCCTTTCATGGTCCTGTCAAGTGTAAAATGCTTTTCAATAATTGAAACTCCAAGCGCTGCAGCACCTATCGCGGCGATGATCCCTTCGCTATGGTCCGAAAGGCCGACTGGCAGCCCTGAATATTCCCTCATAGCCTTAAGTGCGAGGAGGTTAATATCCTCCGGAGGTGCCGGGTACTCAGTTGTGCAGTGGAGAAGGGTAACTTTTTTTGAAAGTAAACATTTTGCCTCTGTAAGAAGTGAGGGTGACAAATCTGAAAATTTTGGATGGTTGTTTCCTTTATATACGGAAGCCAATAGTTGCATGGCAAGCGATATATCTTCCATAGTACTCATCCCTGTGGAAAGGATTATTGGAAGATTTGACCTTGCCGCCACGGTGAGAAGTGAAACATTATGTATGTCGCCCGAGGAGATTTTGATCTTTTTTATTCCGCACTCGTCAATTAAAAAACGTAAACTTTCATCATCGAACGCTGTCGAAAGAAATTCGATACCCTGTTTTTCGCAGTATTTTGACAGTTCGACAAAATCCCCATATGGTAACTCGAGCGCCCTTAGCATCTCATATTGGGTTTGGGGTTTTCCGGTATTTTTTATCTGATATTCGGCCTGAGCGGCTAAACCGCTTACCAGTTTGTCTGTCTTGAAGGTTTGAAATTTGACGGCATCAGACCTGGCGCTGGCGGCTTTGTCAATTAACCTTAATGCAAGTTCCTTTTTGCCGTTGTGGTTAACACCTGCCTCGGCTATTACGTATACATCTGAAATGTCCATACCTTTTCCCTATAAAAGAGGGATAGTCGGGCTTTTAGGCCCTTTTCCGTGAAATTAGCTTTTAACTTCATGGAAATCAAGGGATGAATTGGTACGACATTATTTATCATTATTCTGACATAATCACTTTACCATTTCCCCGGAAGTCAATTATTTGCTACAAATACAATGAATAAATATTAAAGTATGAGATACAGGGGATAATGGAAATCATATCGTTGTCAGTACTTTTGCCTGTCGTTTGCCTTTTTGCAGTCAGAAAGCTGATCAAGTTTGGAGGTCTCAGTACGGATCGTCCGAACGAACGAAGCTCGCACCTGGAGGAAACGCCGCGCGGCGCCGGTGTTGTTTTGATCATTTCTATTGTAGTAGGATATTGTTTTGCCTGGTTTTCAGGTTTTCACGCAAGTGCGGAGGTCTTTGGCCTGATACTTTTGACAATCCTGTGCGGACTTTTGGGAACGGTTGAAGATATCTGGGAGATAAGTCCGAAAGCCAGGTTTGTCGGAGAGGCGGTCCTGGCCGTTTTTCTTATCAGAAGCGGGCTTGCATGGAAGACTCTGCCCTTTATCGGCGGTGAAGTGACCCTTTCTTACTACCAATCGTTTTTTTTAACACTTCTTTGGGTGGTTTGGGGAATAAATTTTTATAATTTTATGGATGGAATAAATGGAATAGCCTTGATGCAGGGGGCGGCGCTGTCGCTTTTTTACTCTGCGATGATGTACTTTTCGGGCGCCAGTTTCCTTGCCTGCGTTATTTTTTCGCTGCTTGTCGCGATACTGTCAATTCTTCCCTTCAATTATCCTAAAGCCAGGATTTTTCTTGGCGATTCCGGCAGTCTTTTGCTTGGATTTTTTTTCGCGGTCCTGCCTCTTGCTTTGCACGGGCAGAGGCCGGAGTTTTCAATTTTCCATGCATCGCTTGTAATTTTGCCGTTTATCGGCGATTCGGGGCTTACCATCCTGCGAAGGCTGATAAGCCGGGAAAATATTGTCAGACCCCATCGCACCCACTGTTATCAGATCATGACTCCCGATAAGACGAGGCATGCAAAGGTCTCCCTGGCATATGGGCTTGTGGCTTTTATTGAGGGGAGCCTTATTTTTCTCTATTTTTATTACAATGAACCGATATGGTTTGTAATCTCGATCGCCATAGCGTTTTTGGTGGTTGTAAAATTCATGATAATGCAGATCAGATATTTCAAACAGTCTGTATCGTCAGGACGGTGAAGCATCAGCCTCTATTTTTTCCGGCAGGTTGAGACGGTATCCCCTCCCTCTCACGCTTTCGATGAAACTTGGCTTTGAGGGGTCGGTTTCAATATATTTTCTTAGTCTTAATATAAAGTTATCGACAGTTCTCGTCTCCATTTGCCCTTTTACGCCCCATACGGTTGTAAGAAGATGCTCCCTGCTCAGGATCTTCCCGGGGCTTTTCAGAAATTCCTTGAGGACATTCGCCTCAAGAACGGTCAGATTAAACTTGCCCCTCGGACAGGATAGTTCCATGGATTCCAAATCTAGGGACAAGTTGCCAAGATACATCGTGTTTTCACATTCTGAATTATTGCCCGCCGGGGAAAAAAGTTCGGAACGCGCAGCCATTCTCCTTACCCTCAGCAGAAATTCCTTGAGGTGGAAAGGTTTGGTCATATAATCATCCGCGCCGGTTTCCAGTCCGGTGATCACATCGCATTCCGATGATCTTGCTGTCAGCATCAGGATGCCAGTTTTGTTATCATCCTTTCTTATGGCCTTTGCCACCTTGAAACCATCGAGTTCGGGCAGCATGACATCAAGGATGATGAGGTCAAATGGTCCATGATTCCTGAATTTTTCCAGGGCAATGAGGCCGTTGACAGCTGGAATGACGTCGTATCCCTCCGCCTGGAGGTTGTATTCAATTGTGAAGGCAAGGTGCGGTTCGTCTTCAACCAGGAGAATCTTCTTTTTTGGTAAAGGGTTATCGAGCATAAGAAAGTTTAACTCCACAAAAAATCACTGATTCGAAGCCTTGCTGGATGTCGTGGAAGCACATCTCACAAAAGAATGTTCGTAAACTATGCAATCACCTGCCAAATGTCAATGCAACTCGTGGCTCCGCGGTCAAAAAAATCTAAAGTTGAATGTAAATTACTTGATTTTTATCTCTTATAACTTAATAATCGAAAAATAATGGCAGAATAAAATGGTACTTGGTAATGAAAGGGGATGTCTCCTTTCGTAGTTTTGCCGGGTATTCTGTCCAAATACTTGGAAGTGGGGCATTGCGCGTGTTTCAGGTACCAAAAGCTGGAAATATGGCAAGATCTGTTCTGGTTTTTCTGGCATTTTTTTCAATGCTGCTTGTTCCCACCAATCCTGATTACAATTTTCCGCTTCTGCCGGAACTTGTTTCGCTTGTTGTTCTGTCGCTGTGCGCGTTTTTGACGATCCGGAACAGAAAAGATCTCAGGATAAATTTATATTCTCTGGAAGCAATGGTTCTTTCCGGGCTTGTCATAAACATTTTTTTCATCATTCTGCCAAGACTCCTGATGCACCTGAAAAACAGTCCCAATCAAAAGTGGATTCCATGCCTGAGCGCGGGTAAATCATTTTACACCTTGGAGTGTTTCCTTCAAAGCGCCACGAACGGTCATTATGGAATAAGAACTTTTTATATGCTTGTTGCGGCGTCTTTCATTGGGTGCATGGCCTTTTTTCTGGGCAGGACCGACCGCGTATATTGGAAGATATTCAGCAGGGTCATTTTGGGACTTGGCTTTTTTGTTTCATCAGTGAGCCTTTTCTGCAAGGCCTTTAACATTGCACACATACTTCCGGATACGATAATGTATAACAGTTACGGTCCGGGACGCATGACCATATTGTTCTCCAATCCGGGGTGGGTGTGGCCATATCTGACGCCCAGCCTCATCCTGTCTGTCTGGGGCGTTCTGTATACAAGAAGTTTGAGCAGGATCATCCATTTTGTAATTTATTCAACTATTATGACAGCATGTGTTTTTACACTACAGAGGGGGGCGATACTCGTTGTTACGGTGGTTTCTCTTTTAGGGATCATCGATCTTGTCTTAAGGAAATCCCGGTTTTCAAGGATGGGAATTGCGGTTTCAGTCGTCCTTGTGCTTTCGGTTTTTATGCCGGTCATAACCAGTCCGGATTATCTTAACTATCTTATTTTAAAGTACACGAGTCTTAACAGGCATATATTTATGACCTCCACGGAACGGGTCTCCCTTTGGCTGGCAGCCTGGAATCTCTTCAAACAGCATCCTTTTCTGGGAAATGGATATGCCAGCTGGTTTTCAATAATAACCTCCTACACGCTTCTTCATCCGGAAGTATATGCTGTTGATACTGCGCATAATCTTTTCATACAGCTTTTTGTGGAACTTGGCATCTTTCACAGTCTTTTGATAATTCT
>JADFZC010000134.1 GCA_015232735.1 Oligoflexales bacterium
CAGCATTTATGGCGCTATGGGAGTCATTTACAGCAACTGAAAAAAAATTCATCATGGGTTTATCTAAAAATAAATACACAGAGAAACCTTTTGCGGCAGAGTTTCTATCCTTTTGTGGAATAACTACAGCTTCATCTGCGCAGAGATCAGCGAGGTCTTTAAAAACAAAAGATATCACTATTTATCTTAGAACAAAATCAAACAAAGCAACAGATGACAATCTTAAATAAGATAAAAACGTCGAGAACTGAGCTATTTAAATTAGCACCAATAATACTCTCTTTGATATTATCAGGCATCATACTTTTATGGCTGATGATCCTAATCATATTAGTAGCGAAAGTCAGACTTTCTCTAGGTTTTTGGCCCAGCCCGAATCATCCTGATCCAAAATCTTTACCCTTTGATTTGTACTTAAAAATCTTATGGGATTCATTTCATTTCTTCATAACATCATTAATTGTTCTTCCTTTATCTATAAAAATTTTTTATAAACAAGTTTCATTAAAATCTAAACTGGTTTTTATTGCGATTAGCATACTGATTTATATCAGTGTAACGGTTTTATTGTTATGTCCACCAGTCAATTTTTTAATGTGGTTTTTAGATTAAAAAATTTCAACCTAGATGGAATTTTTTTAGTCCTTCATCATCGATGTCAATTCCGGTTAAATCAGAAATTAAAATCATAGTCATGTCCGCCATGCATCTCTCCTTGGGAATCAGAGACATCTTTGTGGATACGTGTGGAATGCTTGAAACACCGTAAAAGATGGGCTAATCGTATCCACCTGGCCTTGATTAAACGGACAATTGTTTGTGGAAGGTGGAGATTATGATTATACCTGAGCGCCATTTGGCAGATACAAGATCCATGAAGAAGATATGTCTATAAGATACAGATGACTTGGAATATATTCGTGAAAGGACCAAGGATCATAACATTCATGATCGTTTCGACTGCCTTTGCGTGTTTGAATATGAGTCGCTTGAGGCGTTGAGAATCCATGGTGAATTATCTCATGAGTACCGCAGGATGAGCTTGACGTATGCCTTTAACCTGGATTTTTTCAACGACAGAACGTTGGCACAGGAGATGACATCACTCGCCCTTGTGACCTCGATCGACAGAGCAGCTCATGGCAAGAGCCTCCTCAAGCATTCCCTCAATAAATAGGTTTGGGTCCTTTTTCAGGCACATATCTAGCACCAGTTTGGGATTTTTGTCGCCTGAGGCCAACATATAAATGTTCTTGCGAGGTATATACCGATTTTCGATGCGTCCTGGACGTATTATTGTAACGACATGATACATGGGATTTTCTTTGCAAAAGTCAAGTAGCATGCCGGTGGATGATTCCCAAAAAGTAGCACCTATGTTGTCTGTGCGTATACCGAGTGCGGTCACCTGCCGCTGGCTGAGCAGTAGTCCTGTTCTCTCAATGAATAAATTGTAGTCTTCGGTTACATCCAAATCATTTTCTCGCTTCGTCCCACTACCCATATGCCAATCCCCCCCTCGCATCTGTTATCGGAAAATCAAAAGCGAGAAAAAGAAAAGTGATGCTATGGATAGTGAGCAGACCTTTATGCGCTCCGATAAGACGTACCTCAACCCACTGACTCTACATTGAAATACTACTGTTTATTAAAATAAGTGGTCAAGAAAAATGGCGTCAGCAAGAGGGCTCCCGTATGTCCAAATCCATAAGATTTGCCTCTTACCCCGGTAAGCTCTCTTTCCAAGAATTTCTCAGTTTCCCGTAAACGTTATATTCACGGCATCAGCACCGATGCTGAAATATTTGTTGACATTATTGTTGGCAGTGGAAACCCACTCCCCGGCATCATCAAACCAAAGAGAGGAAAATGAAACATTGCTTATTGTAACTCCATCCTTTCCGGAGATGGTGGATATATTGGGTGCTTTACTGTAAACAAATGTATTTTTTACAACGACATTTCTTATTGGCGCATACGGCGCACTGTTGGAAAAATACTGAACTTGAAATTCCAAAAGTTTACCTTGGGTCAAGTCAAATATTTTTTCAAAAACATTGTCAGCATACTCTACACCGTCTGTAAATCCGCCTTCCGTTCCCTTACCATTCCCATAAAGCGCCATGCCACGGTCGGCGACGATGACATTATTGCCGATAAATTTAACGCCCGTGATCCCTTTCCTGACTTCACTTCCTATCTTGAGCGCTGATTTTTGTGTCCATACAACATTATTTACAATTCTTACATCCTCTGTGGTATCTGCAGCGGATGTCGATGTTTTTATGGCAAAGGCATCATCATTTGTATGTTCAAAAATATTTTCGATGAGAATATGTTTTGAATGATCCGGGTCAGTACCATCACTATTTTCTGTCAGTTCATTTATGAGTTTGTAGTTGCGACCTGTGATATTGCTGCATTGAAGTATATGAATGCTCCATGTCCCGGTACCCGTCATGGTTACATCCTCAAGTGAACTTTCTGAGCTTTTGTACATTCGGATAATTCTGTCACTGGTTGCTCTCCATAAATCGGCATTTACAATACCAGGCCCGGTCAGGTGAGCGTTTTTTACGCTATCAAAAAGAACCATGGCATTTTGTAAGGTCGCTCCTTCCGCACGCATCAAGGTCGCGTCACCGGCAAGATGGACTGTGACATTGCTTTTCATTAGGACTGTGCCCGTTCTATAGATTCCAGCCGGAAAATAAAGGGTGGCACTCTTGGGGATATTTTTTGCGGAAAGAGTCTGAATAGCCGAGTTAATTTTTGCGGTATTGTCTTTATCCGCTGGGCTTATTCCAAAATCTTTTACAGCGTCAAAGATATCCGCTCCGTTCGGGACAATGCTCTCTTTCTGTTTATCCGCCAGAATAAAAAGTTTTGCTGCAGTGGAATAGTTGTCATGAATGACAAGCCTTATCGGACTGCCATCCTGGTAATAGCTGTTGTTCGCCTCGTTCGAAATTGTGAAACTCATGGTCTGGGTGGTATTATCAGAATTAACTGCGATACCATATTTTTTTGGACTTATCGAATATCTGGAAATACTTGGCACTTTAACTGAAATCTGAATTTTGCCTGAGAAAGCAAAACGGGCAAAATTAAGTGAACTATTGCTTTGTCTGACTAGTTCTACAGGAATGTTTTTTACGACTGTCTTGTCAAGTGAAGAGACGCTGACGGAAAAAGTGTTGCTGGTAGGTGAGTTTGAGCCATAAGACAAAATCGATGTGGATCCTGATGATCCTGTTGACGGCGGAATTGTTGCATTTGTAGTGTTTGTCTTTGGATCTGTAGCGTTATCCGATTTTGTCGTTATGTTTTCCTTTGCTGTCGGCAAAGGTGGCTGGCCAGATTTTTCTGATGATACTGTATTTTCACCATTTGCGTCTGTTGCCTTGGCTGCATCGCTTTTCTTGATATCGGCTGAGATTTGATTGGGGGTGGATGCTTCACCATTTGCGTCTTTCACCTTGGCAGCATCACTTTTCTTGACATCAGCCGAGATTTGATCGGAGGTGGGGGCTTCTTCAGACCTCGAATGTTTTGTCCAGCCTTTATCTTGGCTGCAAGCCATAATATGAATCAATAAAAGGAGACTTGAAATATGGGCCACTGCTGAAGGATGTCTTATTGATGTCATAAGTTTTTCCCTTTCTTAAAAACCATTTATTCATGCACACGGGCAATTTGATCTGATAAATTCTCTAATGATTCAAAAAACAAAAAACCGAAATATCCGTGGGGAAATGCAAGGAACAGCTTTACAAAAATCGGGTATGCTTTTTTATCGGGATATTTGGGATTAAACTTTAACCTTTGCTTTTTATCTATTATGAATGGTGGGTTACAAGAAATAATACAACACTTTAATCAATTGATTACATTATAATTTGAATTGCCTTAAAAATAAGTTCAACAGAAACGCAAGCAAGAATTATGTAATTGAGATTTGAGTTTTGAAGATTCATCAAGTTTAAGGAAACCTCGTCCTTCAGGGCTGGGTTTACCAGAGGCTTCCTTTGCTCATTTCATATTCCAGCGGGAGATTCAATTTGAATCTTGGCAAAATATGGTATTTGTGATAAAGTCCGCCTAGGTTATTGCATAGGCATGACTATTCAATTTAGAGGATCATGTGGAGATTGTTTTTAGTGAACATGCTGTTAGCCGAATGTTTGAACTCAAGATTACTCCAGGTCTTATCCAGGAAATTTTATCAAATCCTGACGGTAAAATAAGACAATCAAAAGATAAATGGATTTACTATAAACAAATCCGAAAACGTAATGACAATTCAATTGCAGTTGTCGTGGTTGAAAGAGACGAGAGGCGTTTTGAAGTCATTACGGTTATGATTAATTTTGAGGTGCTATCATGAAAATTGTTCACAAGCCTGAATTTGACTATATTTCAATAGATTTTAAAGATGAAATTGAAGCGAAGAGCGTTTTTAAAGAGGGAATCATTGTCAGGTTGGACAAAAAAGGCAATGTTATTGGAATTGATATAACCGATTCTTCAATATTCTTTGCATCACAATGGGTAAATATGCGAGAAGCCTGTGATCTTCTAGGAATTTCCGAATCCACGATGAGGCGGAGGATTAAAGAAGGAAAGATAAAATATCGTAAGGTAAACAATAAAGACTATCGTTTTAACAAAGCGGATATATTAAAAATGGGTTGAGGGCTGAATTTATAAAAAAAAAACAGAGCAAACGGTGTAAGCAGGAGAGTATCGATGTTTAAGAATTTGCTTTACAGGAACTGTACCAAAACAGTTGACTTGTCACCGCCAAGCCTTCTTCCTTAGCCATTCCCATCAATTTGGATGTGAAAAAATATTTTCTATCACGAGCAGTACTGTTTCATTTCCTTTATAGTATACCGAAATGATGATCTCACACCTTGATGTCCTGGTCTTGAACCAGGCAGGAACATTTTTCAAGTCAATTTTCGTATCAAAAACATTGGTTATCGACTTTCTTATGGGACAGGAACTACACTCAGAGGTATCGCCGCACCTCATCCCCGTATTTGCCTGTTCCAACGGATGCATGCATTTGAGCACCTCGCCGCAAAGGAGTCCCCTGGGGTCCTCATTGTCTCCTATACCCAGAAGCCGGTTGAACGGTTCATTCACGGCATAGATCCTTATGTCCCTGCTTACCACAGCAGCCGGGTTTTCGACCCCTTGAAGAAGGTGAAGGTAATCAATTTTCAACCATTTTTGACTCTCGGTCTCAAAGCATCGGGTGCAAATTCCCGAAGTTATTTCAAGATTGTCATAAGGGGGTTTTTCCCCCATGGAGCACCGGCAGAAACTGCATACGATTTTCAACTTTTCATCTCCTGCTTACTTCCAAATGCAGTTTCCCGCAAGGAGAGCGACTTCTCGATTTTATCCAACAGGCTTTTGAAATCGCTGGATTTTAGCCATATGGAAATATTTTTGTCCAATCTTGTGATATCATCCATTTCAAGATGGAAACCGCTCATTATCATGATATGGGCTTCCTGCCTGATTTCTTTTATCAGGGTTAAAAGTTCCCTTCCACCCAGGAAAGGCATGTACCAATCGGATATGACAAGATCCGGGTCCATTTTTCTGAACAATGAGACGGCTTCCTTGACGTTATTGGAAGTGAGCACATCATAACCATTTTCGGTCAAAAATATCCTGAGAAACAACAGAAAGTCGTCCTGATCGTCTACAACCAATATTTTCCCATTTTTTTTCACCTGCTGTTCCCATGCCTAAAGAATTCCGCATATGAAGATCATAGTTTATTCTTGTTTAACTTGAAATCCAAACTTAAACAATAGTCAATAATTTGTATTGGCGTTGATTACTTCGGGGAGTTCGATAGTGAAGTACTTTTGATATCGCCGGCAAAGAAAGCATGCAAATTTATTTGCCGGGGCCCCGGCTTGCGGTCGTTTTCACCTTTTATCAAGTTCAAGGAAACCTCGTCCTTCAGTGCCGGGTTTACCATCATTCTCATGGAACTCTCGAATAACAAAAAGCGGCCTGTTTTGGGTTTCCGAATAGATTTTTGCAATATAAAGCGACATGAGCCCCATGGCGGTGAGGACAATTCCTATGAGGAAGGTGTTTGCGACAACCAGGATTGCAAGCGGTGTGAAATTAAATATCTGAGGTGCCACAAATGTTGTTGATAGCATTATCAGAATCAGGAGACCGGAACCGATTACTATCAAAAGTCCCAAAATGCCGATGCCCTTGAGAGGAACCGCCGAATGCGAGACGAAACTGTTGAAGGCGAGAGTTGTGAGTTTTCCGTAAGAGTATACGGATTTTCCGCCGTGCCTGGGGTTTTCGTCAAACGGAAGAATAACCTTTTTAAAACCAAGCCAGTCAACCAGCCCCCTGAACATTCGCTGTTTTTCCTGAATTTTGACTAATGAATTCACTACCTTTCGATCAAGAAGCCTGAAGTCGGTCGTCCGGGACTGGATCTTTGTGTCTGATATTTTGTTGAGCAGGTAATAAAAAGTCCTTGAGCCGATTTTTCTTTTCAACGATTTTTTTTTGTTTTTTGTCCGAACCATTTCAACAACTTCAGCTCCATTTTCCCAGGCGGCGACCATGAGTGGGATCTTTTCCGGAGGGTGTTGAAGGTCGGCGTCCATACATATCACCGCATCGCCTTTGGCGTATTCAATTCCGGCACTTAGTGCGATTTCCTTTCCGAAATTCCTTGAAAGATCAATTATTTTAAAATTTTTTTTGTTTTTTGAGATCTCCTTGGCCATCTGAAGGGTTCTGTCGCGGCTGCCATCGTTGACGAATATATATTCCCATGAATAGCCGATTATTCTTGATGTAACTTCCTCTAATATTTCGGAAAATTTATTGATGCTCTCCTCTTCGCAGTATACTGGTATGACGACACT
>JADFZC010000135.1 GCA_015232735.1 Oligoflexales bacterium
GGGGTTTAGTATGGATTTTGTCACCTTGGATTCTTTGTCCTTTTTAAACAGACTTTCCCTGAAAAGGAAACTTGCGAGTCTGTCGGGAGCCTGTATTTTTCTGGTAGCCATAGTGATTCTGATTGGAGGTATGTATATCAATTTCGTGCAAACAAGCGACAGCGACCGCCAAAGGATGAATGATGTCATTATAGAAGCCCAAAATCTCAAGATTAAGGAAAAAACCTTCTTCCAGTTCTATGAAGAGGAAGTTCTAAAAACATATAAGGAAATCCTTGGCAGGTTGACTGAAAATTTGAGGGAATTTGCCAGAGAGGACAGTCAGAATGAACTCATTTTAAATGCAATAAATGAATATGGTTCCAATTTTGAATCGGCGCTGAATGCCTATCAGGAGTTGAAATCCGTTACCGACATTTTTAACAAGGAGCTTGATTCGGGAAACAGGAAGATCATTGAGAGTATTGAAGAGGTCGGCGCGCGTGAAAATGAATTCCAAACCGTAGGAAGGCAGACGACGATCTATGAAAAATATTATGCAAGTTCCCTCAGAGAAACATTCAACGCCTTGTCCGGGGCGGAACTGGCTGTGGGAAGACTTCTTCTGACCGGGCGTGATGAACATATCGGGGTTTTCAAGAAAAACAAGAAAAATGTGTACGATGTCGCGATCCAGGGTTTAAAGACATACGCGGACATGGTTCCGGATTATCCAAATTATGCGAACGTTGCCGCCTATTTCAAATCCAAGTTTACGGCCATTTCAGAAGAGGTAGATCAAATCCAGGGAAAATATAAAAGTGAGCAGGACATGATCAAAAAACTGGAGCGCGTCGGCAGCAATTTGATCTCAAAAACCCAGCAGATTATCGACGAAAAGGAAAAAAAGAGCCTTGCCATGCAGATGACGCTGCTCGTTTTTTTGTTCGTTACCGTGAGCATAGCCATAGCGCTCTTTGTTGTAATTGTACGGCTGATCGTGCAGTCGATTACCTCACCGATCAACCTGGCCGTATCGTTTGCGGAAAATATCAAAAACGGCGATTTGTCAAAACGCCTCAAACTGAACCTATTTGACGAGATAGGGCGGCTTGCAGGTGCCCTCGACGCCATGGCTGACAGCCTGGAGAAAAAACAGGCGGAGATTGAAAAGAACTTTGCAGACATGCGGGAAATTCTGGGCAAGGTGGCAGGTGTTTCTGACCAGGTGGTATCCAGTTCGAGAAACGTGACCGATTCCAGCCAGAATCTGTCAAAGAGCGCACATGTCACGGCCGACTCCCTGCGCCGTATCACGACGACGATGGGGGATTTGAAAGAGAGAACGCAAAACAATGCCGAAAGCGCCAGAAAAGCCAATGATCTTGTCGCATTTGCCACGACGCTTGCCGAACAGGGCAATAAACAGATGACCTCGATGGTGCAGGCGATGCAGGGGATCGAGTCTTCCAGTCTCCAGATTACCAAAGTGATCAAGGTGATCGATTCCATAGCTTTTCAAACCAACCTGTTGGCTTTAAATGCAGCGGTTGAGGCGGCAAGGGTCGGTGAAGCCGGCAAGGGTTTTGCCGTTGTCGCCGAAGAGGTCCGCAATCTTGCCGTCCGCAGCGCAAAATCAGTCGAAGACACCTCCAAACTTATCCAGGACTCCCGCAGCCGTGTTGAACACGGCAATCAAAGCGTGAAGGAGACCGCCGAGGCCTTTGCCAAGATCGTCGGCAGCGTTCGTGAGGCGTTTGGTCATATGCAGAAAATAACCGAGGTTTCCAACTCGCAGGTTTCTGATATTTCCGGTGTCAAAGAGGAATTGGGCAAGATCGATGAAATGACCAGAAATAACCGTGAAAGTGCTGAAGATACGGCAACAACTGCAGGTGACATGATGGATCAGGCCAATCAGCTGAACGAATTCCTGGAGCGATTCAAAGTCAGTCAGAGCCCTTGAGTAGGGATGCAAAGGAGAGAGGTTTTCCATCTCTGAGTTTATCCTGATGAAAAAATGTGTCTGGTTTTTATCCAACTTCATGCAGAGGTCTAAAAACTTTCAACGAAAAAATGAAAAATTCACTTTGATTACAATCATGTCAAAGTCAATGGCCAATGTGGGGCAGGGTTTTGTCATTTGGATTTAAATGATTGCAGGTACCAGCACCGTCATCCTGAGCGAAGCGAAGGATCACCGTAATATCAGCTAGATCCTTCGCTTCGCTCAGGATGACGGCTTCGTTCTTTACTAAAAATCCTTTTCTTCTCGTTTAATAACAAGTATAGAAGTATGGATAAAATGTATAGAGTAGATGACCATAATAGAAGTATGGATAAAATGTATAGAGTAGATGACCATATGCATACGGTATTTGGATTTTAATCGGTGAATAGACTGAATAAGCAGCGATTTTAACATAAAGTTTAAGGAGATTATTTGATGGCAGTATTGAAACCGTTCAAGGGAATGCGCCCCACGCCTGATATGGCTTCGAGGGTTGCGGCCCTACCATATGATGTTCTTAGTTCAAATGAAGCCAGGGTGCTTGTAAAAGGGAATGAATGGTCCTTTTTGCATGTGGACAAGTCCGAGATCGATTTGCCCCCTGATGTGGATTTATATGACGAGAGGGTTTACAGGAAAGCGCGCGAGAATTTCGATAAGCTCGTGAGGGAAAAGGTCTTCATCCAGGACAGGGAAGCCTGCTTTTACATTTACCGGCAGGTTATGAACGGCAGGGCGCAGACCGGCGTGGTTGGCACAGCAAGCGTTGATGAATACTTCAACGAGACAATCAAGAAGCATGAGCTGACAAGGGCCGACAAGGAGCAGGACCGGATAAGGCATGTTGAAGTATGCGATGCCAATACGGGGCCCATTTTTCTCACCTATCCCGACAAGGCTGAGATAACAAATATGGTTGCAGGCTGGATCAGCGGCCATGATCCCGTCTATAATTTCACTAGCGAAGATGGAATTCAGCATATTTTCTGGGTGGTCGATGACAAGGGTGTAAATGCCGGACTCGAAGCCGCATTCAAGGAGGTAAAGGCTTTTTATATAGCAGACGGGCATCACAGGTCAGCGGCGGCAGCCAAAGTCGGCAGGAAGAAGAAGGAGGCCAACGGCGGCTGCGCGGAGGATGCGCCTTACAATCATTTCCTTTCGGTGGCTTTTCCCGCAGGTGATCTTTACATTATGGATTATAACAGGCTTGTAAAGGATCTGCGTTCATATTCCGCTTCAGAATTTCTGGCAAAACTCGGTGAGATTTTCAATGTGGAAAAGGTTTCAGCCAAGGAGCCTTATCGCCCGCAAAAAGTCCATCAGTTCGGTCTTTATCTGGGAGGCGTGTGGTATAAGCTTGACGCGAAACCATCCATTATTGATTCGAAGGACCCGATCAAGTCGCTTGACGTTTACATACTGCAGGAATATGTACTCATGCCGCTTCTTGGAATAAAGGATCCAAGGACCGACAAGCGAATCGATTTCGTCGGCGGTATCAGGGGGCTTTCAGAGCTTTCACGAAGGTGCGAGAATGGTGAGTTCAAAGTGGCTTTCGCGATGTTTCCGACATCCATCGAGCAGCTTATGTCCGTGGCAGATGCAGGGCTTTGCATGCCTCCAAAGTCAACATGGTTTGAGCCCAAGCTGAGAAGCGGCTTGATAATTCACAAGCTCTCCTGATGGGAGCGGACGACGGTAAAGGCATATGATTTCCGAAATCAAATCGATGGCTCTTGAGACTGGAAGTGAGACGGGCAGATACAGGTTCAAGGACTCGGTATATGAGGCACTTCGAATTGTTGAAAGGGATAAATTCGTATCGTCCAGTTTGCAGCCTTTTGCGTATGATAACAGACCCCTTTCGATAGGTTATGGTCAAACAATTTCCCAGCCTTACATAGTTGCCCTGATGACGGACCTTCTCGACCTGGACCCGGATGACAAGATACTTGAAGTGGGGACAGGTTCCGGATATCAGGCGGCAATTTTGTCCAGGATTGTGAAAAAGGTGATCACAGTGGAGATTATCGAGGAACTGGCAACAAGCGCAAAAGATAGGCTAAAGAATCTAGAATATGACAATGTATCCGTATATCATGGTGACGGGTACTATGGATTCGAGCAGGAGGCGCCTTATGACGGCATAATTGTGACAAGCGCGGCACCCCGCATTCCGCCTTCTTTGCTTGAGCAGTTGAGGGTCAACTGCAAACTTGTCATACCTGTCGGAGATCCTTTTCATATTCAATTTTTGATGTTGGTGGAAAAAGGTGAAAAGGGGATTGATGTAAAGAATGTCCTGCCCGTGTCGTTCGTACCCTTGACAGGGGATCATGGAGGTCATTAGGGAAGTCGGTCATTTTAAAATTGATGAGTCAAAAGAAAGAAATGCTGCCTGAGGGTCAAAACACAATCCTGTAAAAGTAAAATGGGCACCATTTATATTCCTGTTATAACAATATATTATATTAATAATTGTATAGTCAGGTCACCTAAGACAATCGAATAATCGTCATACACCAAATAATATCAGTTAAAACAATGTGATATTGCTTATATTCATATTAACTCATTTACAAGTGAAATGTTTGAGATAAGTCAGCCTTTAAGCGGCAGATCAAATTTTTCCTCGTTATTTCAAATAAATAACTAATCGAATAGGAATGGTATCTTTTTTGAAATTCGTATGGATGTTGGAAGTACCACAGTTTTTGAAAGGAAAGGGAGGAAAAAATGAAGAAGGTATTATTAACAGCTATCTTAAAGAATGTTTCACTGTCGCTTTTGGTTTTCACAGGTATTGCAGGCTGCAAGGATGCAGATAAGGAAGAGGTTGTTTCAACACGTTCCTATACGCCTGACGAGAAGAAGTTTTTGGAATCTCCGATTTTCAGCGACGTGTCGAGTTCGGACGATCTTTATTCTTCTGACAGCGGAAAAACCCCGGTTCAAAGTGCGGGTGACAGTTACGGAAAGGACGATACAAAAAACAGCTCGTTTGATAACGAAACCGGCAGCAAGGATGTATCGCAAAATACAGGCATCGTGACACAAAATTCCGAAGTATCTCAAAATGCGGGCAGCATCACAAAAAATTCAGATGTATCTCAAAATACGGGCAACATCACAAAAAATTCGGATGTATCTCAAAATACGGGCAACATCACAAAAAATTCGGATGTATCTCAAAATACGGGCAACATCACAAAAAATTCAGATGTATCTCAAAATACTGTCAGCGCCGGTAAAACTTCGGACGTTTCACAGAATGAGGTCAGCGTCACAAAAACAGGAACCATCGCCCCTGCCGAAGGTGTATCGCAAAATGTTACAGAAGTGGTGAAGGTCAGCATTCCTGACAATGTTCCGGTCAAGAGGGTCTGCTCCAATAAGATGACAGAGAAAAACGGCAACATAAATCTTTTATCCATGGAACCGGGAGAGATGGTCATAGCGGTTTATGGCATTCACGGGGCGAATATTGGCCTGATCAGGATGGTGGAGGGGGAAGGAAACCGTGTTGTAAAAGAGATAATAAAAGGCGGCAGATTTGCAGTAGACATCAAAACTCTCTCGCTTCCGGATGGCAAATATGGATTGGGACTGTGTTCACATAAATTCGGATGCGACTTATTTGCAAAAAGCAGGAAGTCATATGACATAACGGTGGCTCAGGGTGAATTTACTGTTAAAAATTCAATAGTTATCATCTCCAAATCAGTAACTCTGCTATATAACGTCAACAACAAGGCGAAACTCAAGTATCTGGAAAGGCATGACATGAAAAGCGATCTGGCCGATGACATTGAAGATTGCGATCTGATAAAATCGCCTCTTATGATCGATCTGTCCAGCGGTGGTTCGAGAATTGCGTTGAGTTCGCCCAAATCAAAGGTCTTTGATCTTTCCAACGTAAGTAATCCGCAGCAGGCCACGCCGGATAATATCTCGTGGATTACAAACAATACAACATACTTTCTAGCGCTTGACAAAAACAAAAACGGTTCCATTGACAGCGGTTATGAGCTGTTCGGCAATGTCAACATCAATCCTGTCACTGGAAAGCCTTTTGAAAATGGTTTTGAGGATCTTGCACAGTTTGATGAAAATCATGACGGCTTCATAAACAGCAAGGACCCGGTGTTCAAAAGCCTGCGCCTTTGGAAAGGCGAGTTTGCAAACGGCAGCCTTTCAAAAAATCCCGGACTCAGGACACTGACGGAGATGGGGATTCTTGAAATAGACCTGGCCGGCGAGAAGATGAAAAAAGCGGAAACCGACATATGGGGCAATCAGACAAAATACAGGTCATTCATTAAGGTGAAGTCACAGAACTCATCGGGTAACAGGTTTGAGTTAAAAAGAATTTTCGATGTGTTTTTCAGGATATTCACTGACGAGGAACTTATGGCTTTGGGCAGATGATCCCTGGGATCAAAATTAATAAAAAACGGGTAACTGGGATAAGGCGGAAAAAATATTTTGAGGGGTATGGTATGAAATCGAAGATATTTGTGGCAGCAGGATTGATGTTGATGGTTCTGGGTTGTAATGAGGTTGAATTTTCCGGGACCACCCCAAGGAAGAGTTCGGGCGAGGCCGCCGTGTCTAATTCAACCGACAAGACAAGTTCGTATGATGAATCGACGGATACGGTTTCGGTCAGCTCGATTTATGAGGCAAACCAGCCTGAAGAACAGTATGGCGTTGCCCCGTCTTACATATTTGACGGTTCAGTGCCGTCAGATCCATCAGAACTTCCCGAAGGCCCCTTCTTTTCCCGGTGTCCGGACTATTCGAACGAACCCGACTGCCCCGAACCCTCAAAGCTGCAGAACGGACAGGGTCCGTCCTATATAGTAAGTCAATCCTCTGGCAGGAGTGTTTCTGATCGCGGAAGTATGGACCAATTTCTTTTA
>JADFZC010000136.1 GCA_015232735.1 Oligoflexales bacterium
AATGACTGGTCATAAAACATGTCACCGGCCAAAAGGATATCCGACTCAAGATGCTCATTGCCAATGATGTTCTCCCCGGAAGTTTCAATATCCACGAGATTCGCTCCAGCGTTTATCCTGACTGATTCCAGGGCCCACGGGTCAATATCATAAGCAATAACCGAAAGCGCCCCTGCTTTTTTTGCCGCAATCGCCTGAACGCCGCATCCGGTGCCAAAGTCTATGACCTGTTTTCCGGCGAAAAGATGGGGGTGATCGAGAATATAACGCGAAAGCGCCTGGCCCCCGGCCCAGCAGAACCCCCAATAGGGATCTGGAATTCCAAGCCTTGAAAGCTCGGTCTCCCCGGCAGTCCAAAGAGGGCATTCATCTGTGATCAGATAAATGGACAATTCGGGACACAGATAGGGACTGATTTTCCTCGTATGTTCAAAAATGATTTTCTTTCTGTATTCAGTTTCATTCATTTTTTGTTGGGCCGCTTCTAACCGTTCGGTATTGAAAAATAAAAGCAGCTGCCGCTGCCGGGATTGCTTTCGACCCACATTTTCCCGCCGTGAAGCTCGACGAGCCTTTTGCTTATCGCAAGCCCCAGTCCAAGCCCGCTTGACGAACATACGGGCTGGTCACTTCCGACTTGCTCGAAGTAATCGAAAATCCGCGCCAGATGTTTCTCCTCAATCCCGATTCCATTGTCCGATACCCTGAACGTTGTTCCCTGCGTCGACTGCCCTGCCAAGATATCCACCATGCCCCTTTCGGGAGTGAATTTGATGGCGTTTGAAATCAGATTTGAAATCACCTGCGTTATCCGTTTCTCATCGGCATATATGGTGAGTCCGGGTTCGATTTGCTGACTTATGAACGTGCCTTTGATGTCATGGGCTATGGAATGCAGCCTTATGCAGCCGGAAACCATTTCAGCGACATCGACATCCGTTTTATGAAGTTTCATCTTGTCATATTCTATCGAGGATATTGCCAAAAGGTCGTCGACCATGCTCAAAAGGTGCCTTGCCGATTTTGAAATTTGACTGACGAATCCGCTTTGCTGCTCGGTCAGACTGTCGAATCCCTCCATTTGAAGAAGGTCTGAAAAACCGATTACGGCATTGAGGGGGGTTCTGAGTTCATGGCTTACGCTGGCTATGAACCTTGATTTGGCCTGACTTGCCTCTTCGGCTTTTTTCCTTGAAAGGATAAGATGACTTTCCAGTTCCCTTTGATCCGTAATATCCCTCAGCGCACCCACGTAACGTGTGACCGTGCCCTTTTCATCCCTTATAAGCTGCCCCTTTTCAAGGATGATGTGATAGGGTCCCTGATTGCTTCTGAAACGGTATTCGTGTGACCATAAGAGGGAGGAGTCATCGTTCTTGGTATTAATAAAACTGGCTATAACGGTGTCTCTGTCTTCGGGGTGGACATTTTCGATCCACCATCTGCGGTTTGTTCTGATGTCGCTGCGGGAAAAGCCCAGAAAGCCGTTTTTTCCCTCGTAACGCCAGATCTTCTCGTCCACGATATTCCAATCGACAAGACAATCATTTGTAACCATTGCTAAAATTTCAAATCTGTCCATTTGAAGCTACTTAAAGTCTCCCGAAGATGGATTTTTGCCAGCTGGAAAGATGAGGGTAGCAGAACTAATTGACTTTGACATCTATATTTTGCCAAGAAAATCCCCGACGGCATCCATTGTGGCATCGATCTCCCTGATTTCATTTGTTGAAGTGGAGAGTATTGTGTCGGGGTCCTTGAGGATATGGCCGGTAAGGATGCAGACGACCCTGTCGCTTTTCCTTATAACACCTTGAGCCCTGAGCTTCCTTGCGCCTGCCAGACTGCACGCGCTCGCGGGTTCGCATCCTATTCCTACGCGATCTATGGCGCTTTTTGCTTCAAGTATCTCCGAATCGGCCACCTCGGACACGACCCCGCCCAGTTCCGTGATGACCCTTCTTGCTTTATCGAAATTTACGGGATTTCCAATCCTTATTGCCGTGGCTATCGTCTCGGCTTTCACATTATACGGCTTTTTGAAACCGTCCGCGAAACTCTGGTAAAAAGGATTCGCACCGCTTGCCTGGATCGTGGCGATCCTTGGAAGTCTTTTTATCCATCCGGCGTTGTACGCCTCGATGAGCGCCTTTCCGAAAGCGCTTGTGTTGCCAAGGTTTCCCCCCGGAACCACAACCCAGTCGGGCGTATTCCAGCCTAGATCCTGCAGCATTTCCCACATGATCGTCTTCTGCCCTTCAAGGCGGAACGGGTTTAGCGAATTGACCATGTAAATCCCGAACTTGTCCTTGGCCTCGTTGACCATGCGCATGGCATCGTCGAAGTCGCCCCTGATCCCCAGACATCTGGCTCCATAGCCGATCGCCTGGGCGACTTTACCGAGAGCAACTTTTCCGTTTGGAAGGAATACGATTGCCTCGAGTCCCGCACCTGCCGCGTAAGCTGCAAGCGATGCGCTGGTATTTCCGGTGGATGCGCAGGCCAGGAGCTTTTTCCCGAGAATCTTCGCCTGGGTGACGGCCGCCGACATCCCTCGGTCCTTGAATGAACCCGTCGGATTTTCACCTTCATGCTTGAAATGGATTTCGTCCACCCCGGCAAAGTCCGACAGCCTGGATCTATGATAAAGGCGTGTTGCCCCTTCGGGATGGGTGACGATGTCATTTTCCCCGGCGCCTGTCAGCGCCTCCCTGAACCGCCATACACCGCTTCGGTCAATCGTTTTAAGGCTTGAAAGCCGGTCGTCAAACAGCCTTGTCGAAATTTTTTTCAGTTTGGAGATGTTGTGTCTTATTTCGATGAGACCGCCGCAATCGCACTTGTAGCGGACTTCGTCGATGTGATAATCCTGGCGGCAGGATATGCATGAGAGAGCAACTTCATTTTCGTGATTGTTCATAGCAGCCTTGCCCCCGTCTTTGAGATAAGGCCGATATGCGTTCTGGCCTTGCCCTTGTAAACGCCCAGCATGGCTTCGGCAACCTCGCTTGCGATCTGCCTGCTTTCGCTAAGCGCAAATATTGTCGGACCGGCACCGCTTATCGACGAGCCGAGCGCCCCGCTGTCGAGAGCAGCCTTTTTCAAGTCATGAAATTGTGGTATCAAAGGTGCCCTTCTCGGTTCCGCAAAATGGTCGTTGAGGGCCACCCTCAGTATCTCCTCGTTGCCTTCGGTGAAACCAAGTATCAGACTTGCCGAGTTTGCAAGCTGTTTGACAAATGTGGCTCTGTCAACCATATCCGGAAGAACGCTTCTGGCCTCCTTTGTGGAAAGTTTGAAATCGGAGATGAAAAGGGTAAGCCACCATTCCCTGTTCAGGGGCACGCTCAGTATGTTTGTCGGTTTGGTGGATTGCACAATGGTCACTCCACCGTTATAGCATGGCGCGATATTATCGAGGTGGCGCCCTGAGACTGCGCCCTCGCCCTCAAGCGCGGCCTGAAGTATGAGGTCGGTGTTCTCGAATTCGCCTCCGAAGTACGCCGCGGCCATTGCTCCGGCCAGCGATGATGCGGCGCTGCTTCCGAGTCCGCCGGAACAGGGAAGATGGCGCTCAATCTCGACTTTGAGATTTATGTTTTTGTTTGTCGCGGCAAAGAAAGCCGAAGCGGCTATCGTAACCGTGTTTTTTGCCGGATCAAGGGGTACGGATGATGCATCGGTTCCCCTGACGTCTGTGATCTCCGTTTTCCCATCCGTCTTTGAAACGGTGACCGTATCTCCAAGCCCGTCCACGCACAATCCTATCACGTCGAAACCAGGTCCGACGTTTCCAATTGTGGCTGGTGCGAAAATCCTGATTTTTTCCATAAGATGACCTTTACTTTTTATTTGTAAATTTAATCTGTTATATATTATCCCCTATCGTAGGAGGTGGCAATCGCTATGATATCGTTGAGAACCCCTGCGGCCGTTACTCCGGCCCCCGCTCCCGGTCCGGTTACGACGAGGGGATTTTTGTCGTATCTGCGCGTCCGCACGATCACCTGGTTGTCGGTTCCCCTGAGGCCGCCGAACGGTGATTCCCTTGTAACGGCCTCAAGTTTCACGGATACCTCCTCTGCACTTATCCTGGCCACGTACCTTAGCACCTTGCCCTGAAGTGACGCCTCCCTCACCTTTTCTTTCAGATCCTCATCCAGCCTTTTCAGGTTGTCGATGAAGGCCCTTGGATCTTCGCTGTCGACATCCCTGGTGAAGAGCGGCTCAAGGTGGACATCGCACATATTTATCCTATAACCTATCGCTCTTGCAAGTATAAGAGTCTTTCTTGCCACGTCCGCCCCGGATAGGTCCTCGCGAGGGTCGGGCTCCGTGTAACCCTGATTGAACGCCTCTCTTACCGCATCCGAGAATGACTTGCCGTCTTCCATTTCAGTCATGATAAAACCGATCGTTCCGGAAAGGCACCCGAGTATGGTCTCGATGACATCTCCCGCCGCCTGGAGTTTTGCTATCGTGTCCAGAATCGGGAGTCCGGCTCCCACCGTGGCCTCGTAGCGGAACATCAATTTTTTCCGGCGCACGATTTTCTGAATTTCCTCGTATTCCTCGTAATCACAAACGAGTGTTTTTTTGTTTGCGACAACCACATGCATCCCTGACATGAGCGCATCCTTGATTATCGGGATGGAGTCGGATGCCGTAAGATCGACGAATATACCCTTTCCGAAGGGAAGTGACCACAGTTTTTGCGAAAGAATCCGCCTGTAGTCGCCGCTGGACGGCCCCGGAAGCGCAAGCAGGTGGCCGCCGTTCTCCTTGAGCGCTTTGAATCCCGTAAGCTCGGATTCGCTGAAACCCTCCTCTTTTACCAGTATTCCGGATGAATCGGCAATCCCGACAAGTCTCGTTTTAACCTGAATCTGGCTTTCAAAGTAGTCGCGCTGCTGGAGAAGCTGGCTGACCAGTGTGCGTCCGATCTGTCCCAGACCGAAGAGCGATATGCATACATCCTTGTTGTCCCTGACCGACAGCGGCCGCGTTTTTTCAAGCTTGAATTCGGCGTGGAGCGCCTTCAGCGCAGTGGGAACCTCCTTTGACTCGATGACAAAGGAGATGTTAAGCTCCGATGATCCCTGTGCTATGGCTATGATGTTCACATCCTCCCTTGCCACTGCCGTGAAGACCCGGGCCGCTGTGCCCCTTGTACCGCTCATGCCAAGTCCGACAACGGCGACGACCGCCTTGCCGGGACTCATTTTTATGTCATCTATCAGGTGGTGTTCTATTTCAAAACGGAACTCGCCCCGAAGCGTTTCCTGCGCCGTCTTCGCCTGCGTCATCGGAACGACGAAGCATATGCTGGATTCGCTTGAGGACTGGCTGATTACCGATACTGAAATATCATGACGCGCGATTGCAGCAAAGGTTTTTGCAGCTATGCCGGGAACACCCATCATGCCGTTTCCCTCCACGGATATCATCGCCTGATCGGGAATGGCCGTAAGCGCTTTGACGGGATAGGAATCGATCGGAATGTCCGAGCTTATGCGGGTGCCGGGATTTTCCGGTGCGAAGGTGTTTTTTATGGTGAGCGGGATTTGCTTGAATATCAAAGGTATGATCGATTTGGGATGAAGGATCTTAGCGCCGTAATATGCGAGTTCCGCCGCTTCCCTGTAGTGAAATTGCGGAACGATCCTTGCGTCGGGAACATACCTAGGATCTGCTGTCATCAGCCCGTCGACCTCCTTGTAGAGCGTCACGGACTCGGCATGGATGGCCTCGGCGATGATTGTGGCCGAATAGTCTGAACCGCCCCTGCCCAGGGTCACAACTTCGCCGGATTCATCTTCCGCGATAAATCCGGGCATGACGACGACATCGCCCTTTTCAAGCCTCGGAAGAAGAACAGCCGCTGCGGCTTTTTCGCAAAGATCGGATTCGGGGCTTGTCCCGTAAGGGCCGCCTGTCACCTTTATTATCTCCGTGGCGTCGACATAGTTTCCGGCGATGCCGTTTTCAGCGAGAATTTCCGCAAAAATAAGGGCCATCATCCTTTCGCCCCTCGCGACGCTCTTGGCGGTGGCCTTCAGCGTAAGTTCCCGCAATGTCGAGAGCCCCTGGCAGATCATTCGGAAATCCTCGCAGATCCTGCCGATTTCGGCCTTGAGCCTTTGAATTCTCTCCTGCGATTTCAGCAGGGTTTCTATCACGGCTTCATGCCTTCCTTTCAGTTTTTGAAATCCGTCGAGGCTCCGTTCAAGGTCGCCGCCGGCCGCGGTCCTGGCCATGGTGAGAAGGTGGTCGGTGATGCCGGACATGGCTGAGAGGATGACCACAGTATGCATGTTGTGGGATTTTTTTACGATATTGAGGCACTTTTCTATCGTATTGCTGTTGTCCAGGGAACTTCCGCCGAATTTTATTACCTTGAAGGCACTTTGTCTCTGCATTTTTCTTATTTCCGTTGATAAAAAACATGATTGATGAGCAATATGTTGAAATATCAGGGGAGAACCAATTCCTGCTCCGTTCTCCATCGATTTATTATCTCATCTTAGGGCATGAACCACTATAGGCATCTTTTTCCTGGTAAACCGGCCCTGAAGGACCGGGTGTCCAGTCAGGAGAGGCTTTAAACCTCTCCTGATTAAACAATAAACCACTGGCAACGCCCTGACTATTACCCACAAGTTTATCCTCAAAATAGCAAATAACTTTCAGCGATATCACCCAGTCGTTGCAATCCTCTCCAAATAATGATTATTCCTGGTCCTTTATCACCCTTGCGACTTGCCTCCCCTAATTTGGCCATCCATCTTATTTCTTCCCTGACGGCTTTAGGCTTAGGCGAAACCTTCCAAA
>JADFZC010000137.1 GCA_015232735.1 Oligoflexales bacterium
ATGAATCGAAATAGTAAATATCGCTCAAAACTCAGATTGAGGGAGTTTCGATATAAGGGCAAATTTGCGGTAGTGGCTTTGATCTTCACTTTGGCTATCACTCTAATTTTTTATAATTATTATTATGAATGGATGCTTGGTCCCAAACAGCCAATTTCTTTTAGTCATCTGGTACATGCAGGAAATAAAAAAGTCAGCTGCTTTTTCTGTCATTCGGATGCCAAGGATCATGAAAGGGCATCTCTTCCACCTATTCAAACATGCATGCTCTGTCACTCCAATATTATTATAACTCATCCTGAGGTAAAAAAAGTAAGAGAACACTTTTTTGAAAAAAAGCCTGTTCTTTGGGAAAAGGTAACAGATATTCCAGATTTTGTGTTTTTCAATCATGCAGCTCATATAGGAAGAGCGGTAGATTGCAGTGTTTGCCACGGTAATATAAATAAGATGGATAGAATTGTAATGAAAGAGAATATTACGATGGGATTTTGTGTGACGTGTCATAAAAAAAATAATATTTCTCATGATTGCTTGATTTGTCATAGATAGACCCTAGCCGAGAAGGTCTGAATCAAGGTGCGAGGAGGAGGACGACAGGGGTTTACATGCTGGTAAATAAGGATCGTCCGACGACGATTAACGAAAAGTCAGACCTTTTCGGCTAGGGTATAGATAAGAAGGTCCAATGTATGATTGATTTAAAACTACCAAAGGTTAGCGTATCCGTCGCCTTTATGGTTACTGGAGCCTTTATGCTTTTTTTGGGCACATTTTACGGCCTCATATCGGCGATAGATCTTGTAGCACCGAGTCTATTTAATAGTTCAATTCTTGTTTTTGGCAGAACAAGACCAATACACACGAATACCGTCATCTATGGTTTTGTAGCAGAGACACTAATTGGAGCTGGGCTTTACTATGTCCCTGCGCTTCTTAAAACATCTCTTTGGTCTGAGAGACTTGGCTGGATAAGCTTTACTTTATGGACCTTAACCGTGCTTAGCGGGCCAATTACATTTTCCATGGGTTACTCTCAAGGTCGTGAGTACGCCGAGTATCTTTGGATCTTCGATATCACCCTGGTTTTATCGGTTATTTTCATGATTGTAAATTTAATTATGACAATTTCTATAAGAAAGGAAAGCTTTCTCTATGTATCAGTCTGGTATTTTACAGCCACTTTTTTATGGACATCTTTTGGCTATGTCATAGGAAATGTAATCTGGCATCCTTCTACTGGAGCTACTTCTGGAATCGTGGATTCAATATTGCTTTGGTTCTATGGGCATAACCTTGTGGGACTGTTGCTCACGCCCCTTGCTATAGGAGCGATGTTTTACATAGTGCCGCGTGTCGCAAATACCCCGCTTTATTCTCATACATTATCTATTTTGGGTTTTTGGAGCCTCGTAACACTATATTCACACATAGGTGGTCATCATATCTTATATGCTCCAATTCCGAACTGGTTAAAAGTCGTCTCAGAGGTGGATTCCGGGGCCATGTCGATTCCTGTCATTATCGTCCTTTTCAATATGTGGATGACCGCAAGAGGGCGAGGGAGCATTCTTTTAAAAGATCCATCGGGAAGATTCATTATGGCAAGCGCCATCTGGTATTTTTTAACTGGGCTTCAAGGCAGTTTTCAATCGATAGCATTTGTGCAGCGTGTAACTCACTTCACAAACTGGACCATCGGGCATTCACATATAGCGGTGCTTGGTTTTTCCGGGTATGCCGCACTTGGGGCGCTTTGGTACATACTTCCGTATGCTACAGGTTTTAGACTATATTCCGTACGCCTTGTAAATCTGCAATTTTGGCTTGTTACTTTCGGACTTGTAGGTTTTTTTTCTGTTCTTACAATTGCGGGTCTTATTCAAGGTGGCAGTTGGAATGGCGGAGAGACGGTCTATAAGACATTGCCTTTAATGAAGCCATATATGTTTGCCCGTGCAATGTTTGGGATCTCGATCATATCAGGTGCACTGCTGGGACTCTTCAATATTTTCATGACATTCATGCAGAAAAAGCCATTTTTACCCAAGGAGATTTTCCCATGAGGACTACGCCGCTCCTTCTTATTTTTGGGAGTATGATGGTTTTTATGGCATCGGTTTTTTTAATGGTGATAATGCCAGCAATTGAAATGAACGATTTGAAGCCATCAGAAATTTGGCGTCAAATGAGCAGCGATGAATTCGAAGGCAGCAACTTGTTTGTAAATAATGGCTGCTCTTACTGTCATTCTCAATATATTCGCTCTACAGATTGGGACATAGGTGCCGAGCGGATTACAGAAGCAGGAGATTTTTGGAGTCAAAATCCTGCAATTCTTGGGACAGAACGAATTGGGCCGGATTTGGCTCAGGAGGGTGGGGAACACAGCGATGATTGGCATTTGGCACATTTTATGAACCCCAGGTTCACAAGACCGGAGTCTCTTATGCCTAATTGGGCCTTTTTAGGTGAAAAGAAGATTCGGTTGTTAATTGCATATGTTCAGTCAAAGGGATTGAAAAATGCGGATTATAGAGTCAAACGCCAAAAAAAATGGCATGATGAGGCAGTCCTTTCATATTCAAAAGGCCCGGATGCCAATATCGCCTGGCTTCACAATAATATTCCAGATGGTTGGCGAAAACTCCCAAATCCATACCCGGATACGGAGGCTGCACTTTTGCGCGGAAAAAAAATGTTTCAGACTTTTTGCATAGGCTGTCACGGCCCAATTGGAGATGGTATGGGGGAGGCCAGGCCTTATATCAATCCGCCTCCATTGAATTTTACCACACTAAGGCGCCATCTGGAGGATGGGCGTTACATTGGAGGGATTTTGTATTATCAGATTATGAATGGAATCACAGGAACCGCAATGCCATATTTCAAAAAAGATCTTGAATCTGAGAAGATCTGGGATCTATCCAATTATATCGGAGTATATTTTCTTGGCTATACAGACGCTAATGTCGATCCAAAGGGTATTGAGGCGTCCTATGAACCTTATTATCCAAACCAGTTCGAACCTCCCAAATTCAAATTTGATTTAAAAATGGAGTCCCCATGAATACACTTTCACAAAATTCAGTGATAATTCTTTTTTGGTTGGGGCACTTTTCCATTAATTTGCTGGTAATAGTTATCATCTTATATTGGTCTATTCGCTCCGGACAATGGTCAGATCAAAAAAGATCGGCATGTCTTTCGCTTTGGGCTAAAATCGAGCCAAGACCAAGAAGTGGGGAAAATAACGATGTATCTTGAAATAGAGGCAAATAGATGGATTTTTCTTGCGATTGGCATAGGCCTTGTTTTAGTGCTTGTAATTTTCTTATCACATTTGGAAGGTTCCAGACCAAGGCCATATGTATCGAGGGAAATAAAAAATGCACTTTCGGGCATTAATTTCGTTTTTTCGTCAATCCCTTGGGTTATTACTCTAGTCATAATTTCCTCGATCGTGCTTGGTATCTGGTATTACCTTTACAGGGTGGTTAATCCACCAAACTGGTGACAGAAGGAGAGCTTGTGATTAAATCAAATTTAAGCGATGAACAAAAAGATGAATCCAAGGTATATGAAGTCGGATATCAAAACCTTAAAATGATCTACTTTTGGTTTTTCATAATTTTTTTATCTCTGATTGTAGGAGCGATGTCTTTTCTTCATCATTTTATAAAAGAGGAAAGAAGAACTTGGCATTTTGGTGTGGAAGCTGATATTCCCGGAGAATCGATCTACTCAATTTCAAATCTGAGAGAAAAAAGCAGTGCCTCTTTAAAGCAAATTTCTCCGTTGCCGGATTCAATTCCGTTATTACATGAGACTAAGGGAGAGAAAGGAAACAGTGATGAATAAAAAATGGATGATTTTTGGTATTTTATATGTCACATGCACAGTGGGTATTATATCAATTTTTTTCTTTTATGTGATATACACCGCACCAAGGATGCAGCATCAGGTAAAAATTGACGATTATACAGCCATCATGCCTAAAGCCATTTCCGGATCAATTCAGGCTAATATTGATATAGATAAAAGTGAGGTTTCAGATTTAAATGATAATGGCGAGAATTTTAGGAAAGGTAGAATATTATATGGATACTACTGCATTTTTTGTCATGGTCAAAAGGGAATGGGAGATGGCCCTGTAGGAGAGAGCTATGAAATTGCTCCCTCTAATCTTAATGGTGACAGGATAAAAAAACTTTCTTACCTCGAAATCGCTGATCGTATGGTTAAAGGTTTGGGTCATGAGCCGGTACTTTCACAGGTTGTAGATGAAAAGTCGCGTCGATTTATATCGCTATATATTAAGAATTTTAGTAGAGATAACGTTCGATGATTTTAATATCAACTCCGATTGGCGGTGAGGTGTTCCTTCGTTTTCATCGGAATACTCAGTCCGTAATCAAGCTCTTTCCCTGCGTAAGAATCGACCTCGATGACCTTTTCCGCGAGTTTTTTTGATCTGACGATTATATCAGCCTCATCAGCTGTAATTATCTTCTCTCTTATTGCGATCTCCAAGAGAAGATTTGAATCCATTCCATCTGCATGAACTCTTCCCCCAAGGGCATTTTTTATTTTTTGAGTTATCGGTGCCGATTTGATTGCAAGCGAAAATGCCTCGCTATACGATGTTAAAATATCGTCACTATTTGTCAAAAATATTATGCCAGATTCAATTTTTTCCCTTAAGGCGGATGGAGACTGGATCTGAGCTGCAATCTTATGATTAAGATCATCTGATGGGGAAAATGAGAGCCTATTTATTCTTGACCATAGAAGAATGGGGCCTTGAAACAGCCATCCTAAATAAGGAACTTTAAAATTTGCATAAAGATCATCAAAGGAGAGTTGTATTTTATTGAGTGCATATTGCATGGACCAATCGAATATATCTCGATACTCCATCTTCTTCTGCTCTTTCTCATATTGCCAGAGAATTGAGCTTCCAATGTATAACCATGAAAGAATATCTGCATATCTCCCCGTCATAGTCTCCCGAAATTTAAGCTTTCCACCATGTACTGCCATTATAATATCAGCCATGATGGCAAAGGAAGATGAGGCCCATGCGATTCTTCTGTAGTATTTAGCCGAAGGTCCAATATTTGCTTTAGATAGATATCCTCTTGTAATACTAAGAAGAAAACTTCGGCAAATATTTTGTATTATATGACCTGTGTGTGAAGAGAAGGCTCGATCAAAGGAAGCTTTGTCATCCATCTCAAGTGCCTTAATTTCAGAATATGCATATGGATGTGATCGAAGGGAGCCTTGTCCGAAAATAATCAGAGATCTTGTCAAAATGTTCGCACCCTCGACGGTTATTGTGATAGGGGCTGCAATATATAAGCTGGCAATCCTGTTTTTGGGCCCCATCGATATGGCCGATCCACCCATTATATCCATCGCATGGTTTACCGACTTTCTGGCAAGTTCCGTTAAGTTATATTTTGCTATCGCTGAAACAACCGACGGTTTTATTCCAGCATCCACCGCACTGTTTGTGAAAAGGCGTGTTGATTCTATAATGTAAGATAAAGCTGCAAGGTGTGCCAAAGGGTCCATTATGCCCTCAAATTTTCCTATGGGAGATCCAAATTGGTGTCGTATGGAGGCATATGTGCTCGTCAACCACGCAAGTATTTTTACAGCACCTGAAGATTGGGATGGAAGTGAAATAGCGCGGCCCACGGAGAGTGATTCCATCAGCATGCTCCATCCCATTCCCGCACCTTTTGGACCTCCAATTATTTGATTTAAGGATACGACAACATCAGTTCCAATTATGGGACCATTGTAAAATGGCACAGACATCGGACTGTGGCGTTTTCCCAGTTCAACACCCTTTGTGAATGCAGGAACCAAAACGCACGTGATCCCTATATCTTCTTTGTTCATTGAAAGAAGATTGTCTGGATCTTTGAGTTTAACGGCCAGGGCAATCAAGGTGGCGATTGGTGCAAGAGTAATGTAACGCTTTTCAAAATTTATCCTAAGATAGATCTCTCCATCCTGGCCTTTGAAGAGAATTGCGGTAGATTTTATTGATCCTGCATCAGAACCAGCCTCAGGCTCTGTTAAGGCAAAGCATGGGATCTCCTCTCCCCTCGCAAGGCGGGGAAGATAAAAATCTTTTTGCTCTTTTGTCCCATAATGCATTATGAGTTCAGCTGGCCCAAGAGAATTTGGAACCATCACAGTTATTGTAAGTGTCGGAGAGTAGGTCGCAAGCCTTGAAATGACCTCGCTATGAGCAATTGAAGAAAAGCCTAATCCACCATATTCTTTCGGAATCGTCATGCCAAAAAATTTTTTTTCCTTTAAATAATTTAACACATCATCCGGCAGATCGCCATTTCTGGATAAATTCCATTCGCTTGTCAAACTGCAAAGGGTCGTGACTTCATTGTTTAGAAAGCTCTGCTCCTCGTCTGATAATCTTGGAAATTTGATGGCTCCAATTTTGTCAAAATTGGGCTTTCCGGAAAAGAATTCTGATTCAAGCCATACGGTGCCAGCCTCTATTGCCGCTCTTTCGGTTTCAGAGATTTTTGGCATAAAATTTCTTTTTTTGAAAAAGAAAAAAACATGATCTGACAGGATGAATCGTCTGGTAAACGGAACATTGAGAAGTACGATTAAAGCGGTAATAAAGGCGAGAACAATCTTATTTATTCCGAAGAGCCAAAGTATTGCGATTAAAACTCCGCTCCATCCGATCAAAGGTGCATTAAAAAACCCAAGCGATAGAAATAGAAATATAGATATTAGTG
>JADFZC010000138.1 GCA_015232735.1 Oligoflexales bacterium
AGATGAACTGCTTGCCTGCAGCTGGCAGGACCAGAATAGGAAGATACAAAAGGTGGAACTGGATGATATCCTCTACATTACACCATATAACCTTCAGGTGGCAAAGATAACTAAAAAAATAGAGGGGGCCAATGTGGGCACTGTCGACCGATTCCAGGGAGAGCAAGCACCCATCGTCATCCTGTCCATGTGCGCCACAGATGGGGAATCGGCACAAAGGGGGCTTGATTTCATACTTGAAGAAAGACGCATTAACGTCGCCATTTCGAGGGCCAAGGCGCTTGCAATTGTTGTGGGATCGCCTGAAATCAGAAAATCGAGGTGCGACAGTGTGGAAAAAATGAAGCTCCTCAACACCTACTGCAGGATCATGAAAGAGGGAACAACTGGACCTTTGGATCTAAAAGGAGAAAACAATGAGTAAATATGTGATCATCGATCTGGAAACAACGGGCCTATTCCCCCTAAGCGATGAGGCTGTGGAGATTGGGGCTGTTTTGGCAAAGGATGGCGAGGTCCTCGGAAGATTTCATGCTCTGCTTCGCACTGCCGTCAAGGTCAGTGAAGGGGCTTTTCGCGCACATCGCCTTAGTAATGACGATTTGAACAAACTTGGAGAGGAGCCGGAGAAGGCTTGGAAAAAGCTCAAGACATTCATCGAAGAATATCCCCTGATCGCTCATAACGGTCTCTCGTTTGATTTTCATTTCATTTTTAATGCATTCACGCGGTATGGGATCGATCCTGGGGCAAATAAACTGATCGATTCTATTCCTGTCTTTTCAGAGTTAACCAAAAATCAGTATCGCTCTTATAGCCTGCCGAACCTTTGCCGCCAATATAAAGTCGTCAATGCGGCAGCCCATCGGGCGGAAGGGGATGTTGAGGCCTTGCACCAATTATTTAAAATTATAGTGGGCAAAAAACCCGGCATCACGCGTCTTTGGGAAATGTGCGGAGCTTATAAGTTTCACTCTATGGAGGAGATTCTCAGGGATTTGCCGAAGGGGTTTGAGCTTCTCCAGCAGGCAATGGAAAATGAGCTTGAGATTTGCATTGAATATACAAAGGTAAATGAAGCCCCAGAAGTGCGATGGATCAAGCCAATGGTGATTCAGCTAGCTTATGGGAACCAGTATGTACAGGCGTTTTGTTACCTAAGAAATGAACTCAGGACATTTCGACTCAGCAGGATATCGAAAATGATGGAACTTAGAGAGGGGAGTTCTGATGAATAGTTTTGTTTTTAGTCTGTTCTCTCATCTATCAAGCGGGGATTGAAGGTATAACAGGATATTTTGCTCATCACTTCGTCGGTCTGGCAAATCTGAACAAAATCGATATCGTTTGTCATTATTCCGAATATTTTGCCTGAAGTCGTGGCCATATTTAAAATGGCGGCATCCTGGGCGCTAAAGGCAAAATCGTTGACATAGCGCTCCTGATCCTCCCACCTTGGTTTTTTAACGGTTTCCGGAAAAAGATCTTCATCGCCAAGTGATTTATAGCAGATTTTGAGTGAAACCAATTTTTCATCCATGACCTTGAGGCGATTTGCCAGTGCCATATGGGAAAGCTGCTGCCATCTTTGAATACCGGTTTCAAGATCCTTGAAATCACGAAAACATCGGCTTCGGATCTCTTTGATCTCATGGTCATTCAGGCTCTCCCAATCTTCATAGGATGTCTTGATCTTGGGATGCTCTGCGCAATACTCGTCAACGCGTCCTTCACCACCGATAAAACAGGGGCCATGCTGATAATTTTTTCTTAAAAAAAGTGTGAGAAAGCGGCGGCGAAAATATTCCCTGAGCTCGAGCCTGGTCGGGATAAAGTAGACAAAGTGAAAATTCTTCGCCAGCATGACCTTTTTAAAAAATATGGTGGTAGGATGGTAATATTGGTGCGTATCATCACCGAGCTGGATCAGGATATTGGTATCGAGCGCAATGAAGCCCTCTGCAGGTGACCTGCTTGTCAGTAATTCATTTACATGGTAGATCGCCATTTGCTCCCCCCGACCCTCGAAGAGGTATCGGACGGGGGTAAATTCTTCTTAAGTTTAGGGGGTTAAGTTGGGATTATTGCAGGGGTGAATGGCGAGGATATGCGAAGAAAAATTTTTTGTGCCATTTTTGGTGGAATCTCTCTATCTTGGCTATGCACCCATGACCCCGGGAAGATAGTAAGGCGAGATAGGGGCGGTTGATCTGCTCGATTTTCTTTCGGCGGATAAATCATCGAACGTGTTTTTTGAAGTGGAAAAAAATCCAAATACAAATATAGAGGCAATCGTCCATTTGCTTTTCAATAGCGATCCAAATGTTAGGTATTATCCATCCAAATATCTTCAACCCGCTACTAGTGGAAGAGCTATTGTAATATACTTCGCCTAATTTCTGTAATAGGACTTTTTTAAGATAATCAATTCATTATTTGCCCGGTCAAAAAGTAACATTGTATCAGGCTCGCTAGGGCAGTAGCTCTACCAGTTTTATATATATTTTCACTCAGATAGATTGTGCATGAAATTCATTCTTTTTCAGATACCAGGCACCAGCTGAGCAATAGAATTTTTTTTCGCAAACATCTTTTATACGTTTAATACCAATGTCTATTAAACTCCTATTTTGTTTGATCAAAGTTCTCACAATCATCGAGTGCAAAAAAGGTGTCGTCCTATGTTCATTCGTATAGATTTCTGGCTCACGTTCAATCCACTCTGGAAGCTTTCCTAAATATGTGCCTATCAAATTTTCGATTTCGGGATCGGATACGGATTTCGATTTGTGTGTGTCCATCCTAATTTTCGCGTTGGGTAAAGGCTTAAATAAATTCAAAACAAAATCACAATTTGTTACGTTTTGAGTTCCAGCTCGTCCCATATATCCTTTTACACTTTTTTGTTCTTTATCAAGAAAACAGACATCCTTTATTTCAAACCCTGCTGAATCGGCCGCTTCAATAAAAGTTTGCAGGACATCATCGTCTGAATTGTTAAAAACGATTGATGCCCACCTTCCATTCTTTAGATAGCGATACATTTCCAAAAATGCATTTTTCACCAATATCTTGTAGTCATCGCGTGTTTTGCCGCCGTTCTCCGGTTTTCTAACCCTATTAAAATGAATTTCATCTTTTTCATCCGTAAAACTATTCAACCACCCCTCCCATATTAAAGAACAGTCAGAGTAGTATATGTTCCCGCCGAAAGGAGGGTCCGTGAATATATAGTCAATTGAATTGTCTGGGATGCAACTTAAGTCAGTCGCTGAAAAGTTTATGATGCCTGCCTCAATCTTTTCTTTCTGGAATTCCAGTGAATAATAGCGTACCAAATCATCAATCTTATTTCTTAATACATCAAAAACGTTGCATTCGGCGGATAATTGTGGAATATACAGCGTGCCTGTCAACGGTCGCATTCCCCCTTTTGTGTTATAACGACGCATTTTTGTTGCATGCCAAAATGTGTTCGTACATGCGAAAGCCATAGCCTGTTTCATTCTGATATCTGTCAATTTCATCACTTGATCCCAAATGCTTGCACAAGCAATAAGATTCCGTCTTGTATAAAAGTCAGATACACATCGAACTCCCAGCTTCGCCGGACCCATCGTCATCATCTCACGCGACTGAAGGATCGGTTGATCAGGGTACCAAAATTTAATTTCTGTGGATGATATTTCTGCGATTTTATCAAAATCGAATTTATATGGTTTTCGTGTCCCTCTAACATATTTTTTTATTTTTCGATCAAAATATTGATAATTTATTAGGACAGGTTTCGATCGTGGCGAAACACCAATCGTCTTCCTTGTATATACTTTTTTGCATTTTGGGCATGCAAATGATTTCCCAACCCTCTCTCCGTTGGGTGCCTTTGCTGTATCCCAAAGTACGATCTCATGTCCGCATGTTTTTGAGTTTCTTTTATTTGGACAATCGTATGTCTCCGACCAAATCGTATAAATAATTCGTGATTTGACCAATTCAATCGCATTTCCTTTCAAATTCAAATTTATGTATTCCCCATTTGTCCCATATCTTTTTTTACAACGCCTTATTTTCTCAAGTGGCAATGATTCAATATCTTTCCATGAAAGATCACAATGCCATGTGGTATAAAGCTCATCTTCGACATCCTTGACCTTTTCAATCATTGATTCAAATAGACTCCTGAAATTTTGGGGACTTATTGCATTAATGTGATTATAAGCGATATGACATGCTGCTGTACTAATATCATTCAATAGTATATTTCTTTTTCCGCCTTTTGATGCACATAACATTTTCACTGCCACACCGGTCATTCCACTGCCACAAAATGGGTCCAACACAGTATCTCCAGTATTCGTGTAGTGTTTTATATATGGGACGATTCCATCTGGGGGTATTTTTGTATGATACGAGTGAGCATTATAAATGGCCGCGTTTTTTTCAACCTTAATGTTCTTTGCAAACGCTTGCTCTGTCCGGTTTGACTCGTCCTTTGTGAAAAATGTAGACAAATTATTTCTATTTTCTAGGTAGTACTCAAACGGGAAAAAACTGCCGATTTGCTCGCTATCCATTTTTTTCATTTGATTCACCGTTATCTGCAATTAAATGATTTCAGTAAAATCTTCTTTAGATTGATTTGAGTTTTGATTGTACGTCAATCTTCTCGAAGAGAAATTGAAATAAATAGTCTAGTATTCAAAGGTTTCCATAAACACAAAATCTTTTACATGGAATAATTGATTCTTTAACCTGGTAAAAGCTTCATATTTTTCTCAAGCAACCGCTGAATCCTCAACCAATTTAATATTCTTCATGCTAAAGATGATGTTTCTGTTCGGTTGATCGTGAAATTAAGATGATCTTTTTCTCTTTTCTTAAGACTTATTTTTCATTTTTTTGAATTATATTAGTGAGATCAATAGCGACACTTTTCCTATGTATAAGTATCTCTATTAAACGAGTCTTTTAAATGACTCTTTCATAATACTATTTTAAATTAAAAATAATATCTAGTCACTAGTTCCAATCTCTTTCTTTCGACTTTACAGTTTTTGTTCTTAGACTTTTCCACTCATTCAAAGTTTTATACCTTTCCTATAATAAAGGTATTTCTGCAAAGTATCTCAAATCGTTAGTACCATCTTTTTTTGCTTTTCCAACTGAAGCCGTCATTTTTTGTTTAATCTGATTAAATATACACCGATATCTATAGAGTGAACAAAATACTCGACTTATTCCTTTGGAAGTCGATACCACATTTTTTATATAGTCCGACAGATGTCCTTAAATTTCTTTAGGGGAGTAGAATATGTCGTGGAAAGGTTTTACAAAAGAAAGTTTTGATCTTTTACATGAGTATGAGAAAAATCCTTATACCCAATTAGATGAAGAAAAGTTCGATAGTAGTATCAAAAATGGATTTACTGATATTATGGATGAGATCTTTCCCGCTATCGAAGAGTATTATGAGAAACAAACAAATGGCAATATTAAGTTAACCAATAAATCGTCATATTCTCGTGAACATAATACTCCAGGAAAATATTCTGACGGGAAAAAGCTTCGCTCATTTTATTGGGCTGCAATATATGAAAGAGATCTTCCAAAAAGAAAATTGTCTCCCCAACTTTTCTATTATATATCACCAGAATCTTTCAAAATAGGTATCTGCTTTGGCAGCGATATTTGGGAAAAAAAAGGATCCGATATAATCCACTATTTTTCGAAGAATAGAGAAACATTTAAAAAACTATGTTCAGGCTTAAACCTCGGTCAAGAACCCAAATTTATTGTATCTGATATTAATGGAAAAAAAGTCAGTGAATTAGATTTATCCTCTTTTAATCTAGATAATAATCATTACATCAATAGAAATAGTGGCATTTCACTTATTATTGAATATTCCCCAGAAGAAGTCATCAAAATGGGTCGAGATATAATTGAAAAAGTAAAAAATTGTTATATTAAATTAGAGCCAATTTACACATTTTTTCATGACAGCGTTGGTGAGAAATTCTATTTGGGTTGGAAAAAATTTCAAGAAGAAAACACCAAGAATGAAAATACAATCTCGATAAAATCTCAAACTTCTTTTGATTCAAACGTTTTCACTTATCTTTTTCGTGCACTTAGAAATTCATATTTTGATATTAATGTGATAAATATTAACGATAATAAGGTCAAAATTAAGTATATGTTTCTGGTTACACCTCGCGATGTATCAAATAATGGTCAGAAATTTATTCTATTCTTTAAACCGTTAACCCTCTCCAGTAGAAATAAAGAAAACGAAATCAATTTTCAGCTGATTTTACCACAGAGAGATGTACTTCTTGAAAAAGCTGACGAAAAAAAGGCACATCCCATTTGCTTCGGATGGTGTGAAGAAATGAAATGTATTACAACACCTTCCTTCGAAAAACTAAAAAAGATTGATAAAACCCAAAACTCAATATTTTTTAATATTCAAAAAGTGGAACAGAATATCGAGAAATACCATGATCATCTGTCGGTAAAATTTGTTAAGTCAAATAAAGACAAGGAATCAGTAGGATATTCTCATTTCCTTCATGAAGATAGACTATCAGATTATTTATTGCTCTTATCCGATGAAAAACGGATAAATATAAAATCAGGAAAACCAAATGATATTAAATTTGAAACAAATGGCGAAATAAAGCAAATCGAATTTACAAATTCTTCTAATGTTATTTCTAAAAAAAAAAAAAAATCTTCAGAGCCAATAGATCTACCTCAAATTCTATCCCCAATCAAAGTT
>JADFZC010000139.1:0-4091 GCA_015232735.1 Oligoflexales bacterium
TGGTTAGCTTGAACAACCTCGCCCTGAAGGACGAGGTTTCCTTAAACTTGATGAATGGATTTCATTGCCGGGTGGACAGACCCTTAAACCGCCTTCCTGGTTTTGTTTGAATCATCCTCCAGATTCCATTCAAGCGACTCTTCCGAAGCGCTCAACGGAACGTCACTAACGGGCATTTGCTCTTCTTTCCCTACTTTTGCCACAGGACGTCCCTTTTTATTCTCATCCGCATCTTCCAAATCCACAGTGTCTTCCAAGCTTCCATGTCCGCTCGACCAGTTTCCGTCTGACAGGCTCGTAGGAGTGCCGCTGTATGCATATGTATTGCCGTTGTCAGTTATTGGTGGAGAATCCACAGCTTTTGCTGCTTTTCCCCCTCCAGCTCCCTCTTCATCAATCTGCAATTTGGAAGCCCTGCTTCCACGGATGATGCTTCCAGCGATCAAAAATACCACAATTACGACAAGTATCACTCCAAGTCTTACTAAAAACTGAAACCTGGACGGAGGCGGCGTACTGAGTTCTATTGAAGTCATGGACTCATAGGCCACATCCAGAAATTTCTTGCCATCTTCCGACTTGAAATTGGCATCCACATCTGTATAGGTCATGAGGAAATGGCCGTCAGCCGATGAGACAACAATATGAAGTTCCATCATGGGAGTACTGCCAAGAGCAAATGAAGTGTAATATAAAAGTCCCTTGCTTCCATTTGCCATGGTAATAATCTCTTTATTGAGCAGCTGATATCCGATAATTCCAGAGGACCTTTTGGAGCCTTTGTCCAGAATGATTTCAGCAAATTTATCCATTGTATAACTGTCTATTGTAAGAGGCTCCCTGGCATAAAGAACCTTGATGGTCCTCTGATACTGGTTTTCTGAATAGGGAACCTGAAAAAGCAGGGTTTGACCGCCTTCATTGTAATGGACTTCCCATCCCGCAGGCGGAATTATGCTCATACCTTTTTCCTTCAAAAATATCCTGGTTCCGTTTGAAATCGTTACCGGCTGAGGGTCCGATTTTGCATTGACCGCCGGACTTTGAGACGAAGAGGGGCTTGCTGCTCCGGAAGACTGCACTATCGGCGGTGCACCAGCAAATGCGGATAAACTTACTGTAAGAAAAATGAATAATACGGCGCTCCATACATTGATCATATAATTCCCCTATTTGAATTGATTTTCAGGTTCCTTGAAACAAAGGTTTTACTGAAGGTGAATCAGACTGAAGTGGTTGCGCTAATGCTCTTATCATTTTCCGAATATTCCAGTATCGTCTCATCAATAATTCGGATCGCATTTGCATCTAGCTCATAAACATCCATTTTTATTGGCTTTTTCTGCTTATTTTGCATCGATGCACCAAATTCCCTCACATCGAGTGGAATTGAATACTCCGGCCTGTTTACCAACATTAAAATGTTAACATGTTTCAGCAGCGGGTGCCAAATCGGGTCCGATATAACTTTGTATACTGCCGCAAGTCTCCATTTGGTTTCCGTATTATCCTGTTGATTGACGTAGTCCTCCCCGACAAGAAAACAGATATCCCCAATTCTTGGAACATCACCTATGGCTTTTTTGATTTTTCTTATCTGTGATTCCCTTGCTGTCTTTATTTCATGAAATTTCTGAGGTGACAGTTTTACAAGCCAGGCTCTTCCTTTGTCATTTCCAGTCTGTTGGTCTCCAAACACATTATTAAGTCTTCCAAGCTGCTCCATTGGAAAAGATACAGGAATGCCACATTCCCTTGAGATCTCAATTGCTGACGTCAGTACCCTCCTGGCTTCGTCCTTATAATAGTTGCTCTTCTCTTTTATCGCTTTCTCGGTTAGGCAAAACCCCATCCAGTTAAGGACGTCAGGATCAGGCTCCTCATGTAAATTGTTTATCCGGTTCAATTCCCTGAGAGCATCGTCATATTCCCCTAGCTTGGCCGAAATGAATCCAAGCTGAAAGCCATATTCCCGATTCCCTGGAAACCTGCTTGAAAGATTGGCTGCAATATTTTTGCAGGAACGCCATTCACCCTGTTCCATCAATTTATGAAGCTGAAAAATGTCAGGCAAAGGAGAATATGGAAACTGATTCTTGATTTCATTAAGAAGTTCGATTAGATCCTTCTGTTTATTCCTCATAAGATACCCCCTTGCAAGGGTCTGAAAATGAAAATAATCCCCGATCTGGTCCTGTACTTTTTGAAGATAAATCGGAGGGTTCTTCAAGTGGAACCTGCTGTCAACCAGTTGCCTTAGTTCCAGAATATATGGATTAGCCTTCTCTTTCTTTAGTGATACCAAAATGAGATCCACCGCCTCTATTTCATCCATTTCAAAATGTATAAGCCCCCTGAGTGCGGCATGAGTCGGGGACAATTCCGGATCGAGTTCCGCTCTGAAGCCAAGATGCTCATATAGAGACTTCAAAGCAGGAATTTCCCCCTGCTCAACCAAAATCTCTATCCACAATCTGTATAATTTGTAAGCATCGGTCTCGCTTGGTGTATGAGCCAGGGCATCTCCAAGCCTTTCAATAGCTGTTCTGGGACGACCTTCCCAATATCCCCTCAGTGCAGACAGGTAGCCATTGTGTTGAGTGACATCGGTCAGGATCTGATATCTTCTATTTCTATTCTTCTTCTGATTCTTGTTTTTTTGCTTCATGAACTGCTCCAAATGAATATTTTTAAATCCTTGTCTCTCTTTCAACAGGTCAATTTCCGGCTTGTTCCATGCCAGACCCCGCTTCAATTCTCCTGCTACTGTTTTCGGGATAATGAATGGAAACTTTATTGGTTTAAATGAATGTAACAGAGAAAATTTTACCTACCAGGTCCACGCGATAACCTCGGCCAGTCACTAGCGCAACACTTCGTGATGATGGTGAAAACAGATATGGAATCCAACCCTTAATACATTGAAATCTAAGGAGAGCTTGAATGTTTTGCGGCTCAGCACAGTTTTTTCTTATTCTGTACCAGAAACCAGTTCCATTTTTTTAAATTTTAAAAAGAAATTATGTGAAATTTGAAAGTAAGATTCAAAAAATAATAAAACCAAAGAAAAACCTTCTAACTTGCCTTTGATACCTTTGTGGATTTTTTGGAAGCTGGTTTCTCCGCTCCCCCGCCAGCCTTTTGGTTTTTTGCAGTCTTCTTTATTCCAATCTTGTTCTTTTCAGCCTCATTGACCTTGGCCTGCTGACTCTGAGTTTCAACAACATTGATAATTCCTGTCGCAAAAGTTTTTTCAAGCTCATGGGATTTGTCAATAAGAAGTTCTCTGATATCCTGATAGCATGCATCGCAAATTGGTTTGTTTATTGTAGATTTCTCAATCTCTCCCCACTGAAGCAAAAGGGTCCAAACCTGATCGCTGAATTCACGATACCTGGATTTTTGGTGGCTTAGGCAATTTGCACATCTTGTGATCGCTTGTGGCATATAAGATTCCCCTCCCCAAAAAGATGCATGTTATATGCAACTTTAAAACACCATACTCAAAAACCACTAGGCCCTGATGTCAATGAGCAAAAACATGCCAACCTTTTATCCATCCCCTTCATCTATTTAGTGAATATCGGTTCTTTTAACCATTTCTTAAGATTTTTTTTTAAATGAACCATTATCCCATAAAATTCCAATGCTTGGTTACTCTTCCTTTCACCATTAAAAACAGCTTCTGTGTTTTTTAGGGTGAAATTTTCTATTCGGTTGTAATGCTATTGACTCGTTGAATTATTCTCCATATTTGTCATTCCATGTCAACTATAAATATTGTTGTTCTTTTTTATAAGAATTAAATGATTAAGAGCCTTATCCACGCTGAAGAGGAATAAAAAACTGAGAGTTATTATGTATGTGAGGGTTTTAGATTTTATTTAAAAAATTATACTGCAAATTGATAAATTTTTTACAAAAGTTAAAATAAATATGCAAGCTTCGCTTGCCAGGATACGTACTAAGGCGAAGGATCTACAAGGAGATATCAACATGTTGCTAACAGATCCTATGCGAGACGGAGCTCGCCAGAATACGTACTAAGGCGAAGGATCTACAAGGAGATATCAACATGTTGCTAACAGATC
>JADFZC010000139.1:4191-6758 GCA_015232735.1 Oligoflexales bacterium
CTATGCGAGACGGAGCTCGCCAGGATACGTCGCTGGCGCTGAAAGCGCCAGCGACTAATTAGTATTACTCAAGTAAGGTGCCTTATCGAAATAAAATTTTAAGATTTCCTGCTTAATAGTATGAAACCTTAAATCTTTCGACGCATGGGTTATCAGAGGCTTCCAAATTTCACGGGCTTTTACCTGATCGCCGTTTCTGTACTTCAACAGACCGCTTAAAAACTGAGCTTCAATCGAATATGGCGACTGTGAGGAAATCATATCAAGATATTTCTGAGCCCCTCTCATATCCCCCAGTTTCAACAAAGAATGCGAAAGTATTGCATATGAACGGTCAAAATCCCTCTCGCCAAGTTCAATCGCAAGCTTGGCGTATTCGATAGCTTTGGGAATGTTATGGTTCCTCCAGTTGAAGCAATCCGATAATTCCAGATATGTTGTTGCCTTGATACTGTTATCAACTTTTGGATAGTTAAGTGTCTGTTCAAACCACATGCATGCCGTTTCCAGCTGCCAGTTCTCCTTGAAGAGAATTCCAAGAGCAAGGTAAATAAGCGCACTGTCAAAATTCGTATTGAGAAGTCTGAGAAAATCATAGGTCCCCCTGCCGGGATCAAACCTGCGAGCGACATTGACAAGCCTTTTAAGCTGCTCAAAATCTCCGCTGGAAAAAACATATGCCACTTTACTCCGCACATATGCCAGTTCATGAGCATGCAAATCCATGATCTCATCGGTCACCCTGTTATATTCGCTCCAGTCGATATTTCTTTCATCATTCTCCCTCAATTTCTGAATGACAGGATCTATTCTGGCTATCCCCGCTTCAGGATTCAGCATTGCAGTCAAATTTAATATCTCCTGTGTCAGATACAATACATTCCACGGATCAAGTTCGAGAACTCTTAGAAGATATTTATGAGAATTCTGAAAATCTCCTTCTCTATGGTGATAGATCGCCTTCAACCAGTAAAGCTCTGTCAAATCTTCCTTACTGAATGATTCCGGGTTTACAAAATCTTCAAGAAGCAAACTTGCCAATTTTGTGTCGCCATACTGCATCTCAAATGAGGCATATCGTAATGTCGTTATTCTGCTTCTACTGTCAATTTCATACATTTTCTTATAATGAAAAGACGCCCTTTCCACATTACCCATCTGCAGATATGCTTCTCCAAGATTTCCCTGTACATCAGGATCACCTGAAAATCTGGCTATCAAACTGTGAAGCAGGGATAACAGCTCAACCTTTTCATTTGGATAAGCCATTAAGTTTTTCATCCGTTCCTTGTCAATGAGATACTCTTCAACATTTACCCGGGCAATTTTCAAATTTGCAACCAACAGGCAGAATCTTATCTCGGACCTGTCAGGATTATGGCGATAAGCCTCTTCAAAAAGTTCTTTTGCCAAATGATTCTCCCCCATGGAGAGAAACTGACCGCCTATTTTCTGAATAGTCGACGGGTTTGTACTCTCATTGGCAAGTATTTTCTTATAGAAGTCAAGGGCAAGTTCAAATTGGGAATATTCCTCCAAAGACCTTGCAATAAAAAACAGAATTCCCTCAGATGAATTCTTTTCCTGGAGTATTTGCCTGCCTATGGTTACAGCCAGATTCGAGTAATATTTTTCTCTTTCATAATTATTCATCAATCCGGAAATCTTACCAAGTGCCAATGCCTCATATATCTGAATTTCAGGAGGGCAAAATCCCTTGTTATCGAGCCACCACTCCGACAGTGTCGTTATTGCCGCTTCTGCTTCCGGTAACTGTTCAAATTGAATAAACTCATCATAAAGCTTTTTGTGGGTCTCAAAATTCCCGTATACATTGTAAGGCGCCGAGTTTTCGAATAGGTAAAAATATTGATCCCCCTTATTATTATCTTCAAGATTATAGTAAATCTGACTAAGCCCAAAATAGGACGGATACCATGCCGGGTCAATTTTGATGCTCTGTTCATAATTGAAGATAGCTCTTTCCTGATTGGCCATAAGTTCCATAGAAAAAGCCATCCCATAATATAAAGCCGCAATCGGTCCATATTCTTTCAGCATTTGCTGAAATAAACTGAATGAAGCATCAGGGGATGCTATTTCCGCATGAAGTTCAAGAAGAGCCAGCGCAATCCTCGTAGCTTTATTTTCACCAAAATTTTCATTATTTTTTAAATATTCTTTTCTGATTTCCTCAACTCTGCCAAGTTTCAAAGCCAGCTCGATTCGCCTCAAATGAACCATCAGATTATCTTTTCCATCATCCGAAGAACATAAATGGTTCAAGATAATCCAGGCTTTTTCATAACTCTTGACAAATATTTGCTTGTTTGCATCTTCAAGTGTTTTATAGATTTCCAAATCCAGTCTCCTTCGTCTGATCTGTCAGTGAGTTATGGCACTGACAGATTCAAACGACGTATCGACCGGCATTTGAAAATATTTAAAATTTTATAAAATATTTGCAAAATAGGCATTTTTATCAGTCAATTACAACTTCACAAAATATTTTTTGCAGTTATTCTTATTAGTTTTTATCCCACGGTGGCGTAAAACGCCGCCATTCA
>JADFZC010000140.1 GCA_015232735.1 Oligoflexales bacterium
CTGCTCCCGACCAGGATCAGCATTCACACAGACAATTTCGTGATTGGAAATCTTGGAGGAAAACGAAGAGTCGATTATACGGTCATAAGCAGCGGCGTAAGGTTTGCCAAACTGCTTGAATCGGCATGTTCGCCGTTTAAAATAATGATAAGTGAAGAGTCAATGAAGCTCCTGGACCATTTCCAGCGTGAAGCCGGCAGCACTAACAAAATCCATCTGTCAGTCAATCCAGGATCGAAACTCATGCCAGCTTACGAATTCAACCCATATTTTTCCAGTCCTGAAAATCTTGTTGCACTGGAAAAAAACATTTGGAAAATTTTGGGCAGATTTCCCCTTCAAAAAAGAATAAGGGTCACGCCTATAGACAGGATCATCCTTAAAATGCCGAAGGTCCAGTTCAATATCAGCGAATTTTCATTCGATGGAATGAGCGGCTGCAGCATGGATTTTATCGCAAAAGGGTCACTTTTGAATACAAGGATAGTGACATCAGATGAATCCTTCAACAAAAGTCTGTCATCATTCCTGATTGACGAAATTGAAATCGAGGTTAAATGGTGCAGGTTCTCAAAAGGCGTGTACAGGCACGGATTTAAAATAAACGGGCTTAATGAAAGGCAAAAAAAATTCCTTTTCAATGGATTTTTGAGCCTTTTCAAAAAAGAGGAGTTAAGGGTGATCTTTAACAGCGCAAACGAATACATGGAATTGAGAAAAGCATGAAGAGAAGGCATTACTACAACATTTTAATAATGCTTATAATGCCGGCTGTCATGGTAATTGTATCGCTTGTCGGCTATCAATATCCTGGCAATATTGACAAAGCGCTATACGTTAAAGATGAAACCATGAAGCTTTCAATAGATGATGTAATGTATCTCAAGAACGATCAATTTCTAATATATTCCCATAACTCGACAAGATTCATATCATTGGCTGAAGCGGTTTCCGGAAAAAACGTAAGAAATATTTGGCTGAAAATAAGCGCAGAAAACAGTGGTTCCATGAAGAGGGAGATGTATTTCCAGATAGGACAGGCAGTCATAAATAAAATTGATTTCTTCAAGACAAATGAGGGAAGGATCCTTTCATCAGAACATCTGGAAAATTCCAGGAATTTTCCATTCTCAAAAAGAAGGGTAAAGAGTTTTGATCCGACATTTTCCTTCATGCTCGAGCCGTATGAAAGCGCTGATATCTATGTAAAGATGGAAATCAAAGGCATAACGGCACAAACTCCGTTTAGGATGTTCGACAAAGAGAGTTTTGAGAAATGGGAACAAATCGGAACATATTCGAAGGGAACACTGCTGGGCATCCTTTTCACAATGGTCATTTTCAGCCTGCTGACGCTTCTATCCATAAAAGAGAGCGGATACTTTTACTATTTTATGGTATCTGGGGCCATTTTCTCCTTCGACTTCATTTATACCGGACCAGGCATTGTATCTCTTTCCGCAAGCTATGCGGACAGTATTGCCTACATTTTGATATTCATCACATTTATCGGAATATTGGCGTGGGCCAATTTTGTCATCGAATTTCTTTTCCTCAAAGACAGCCATCCAAAGCTTTACACTTTTATCAAGAAAATATCCCTTGCAGTGTCGCTTCTGATCCTGTTGACATTTGCACTTCCAGAAAGCGTAAAAATATATTTTTCGGCATTTCTGATCGCCTTCTTCATTATCGTCATGAGCGTTCCTTTTTCAAATCTGCTCAAGAATGTGAGATCTCCCAGTTTCGTAATGGTATGGCCGGGATTTTTTATCTGTGAAATAATTACAATATCAAGCTATTTCTCATATTTCCCGTCGAACATGGTTTCCGACAACATCCACTATTTCGGGCATGTATGGCTTCTTCTATTAATACCTAAAGCCCTGATCGACCGCATAAGGATCCTTATAGACGAAAAAAGAATCCTGACGATGAAAATCATGCAGGACGTCCCCAAAAAAAGTCCCCTGGAAATTACGGAAAACAATGAGGAGCCGTCATACCACAGCACGGAACACGTAGTGACAATAATGTTTGTGGACATCATGAATTTTTCACAGGTCTCCGAGAGGGCGGGGGCGCTCAAGATACTGCCTGTCCTTGCCGGGTTCATCTCGCAAATAAACGATATAATCTACCAATACGACGGAACAATTGACAGATCTCTCGGAGATGGGGTTCTTGCCATTTTTGGATACAGAAACAATGAAAATACCGATAATATCCATGCAGTCAACGCATTCAACGCCGCGATGCAGATCCAAAAGATCTGGATGAAAGCCCTCTCGGCTGAACAAGATAGGCAGCTTCTTGTCATGCCGACAAAAATAGGCATCCACACCGACAAGGTGCTTGTAGGAAACCTTGGAGGAAAAAGGAGGATTGATTACACTATCATCAGCAACGGGGTGAACTATGCCAGAAGACTGGAGTCCTCATGCGCTCCATTCAAAATAATCCTGAGTGAAAGCACCCTGGAGAAAATTCCATCCGACTCCTATGATTTCAGGGCGATGAACAAAATTAAAATAGCTGTCAAGCACGAATCCTCCCTGGTTGACGCCTACGAATACAACCCATACTTTGGAGCACATAAAACACTCATGGAACTGGAGAAAAATTATTGGATTTCAGCCGGAGCCTCACCGGCCAAAGAGAGAATCGCCCTGGATAGAGAGGGCTTGGTTACCATCAAGACGGCAGAACTCAGTTTTGACGTCAGTGATTTCTCAGAAGACGGCTACAGTGCGTTGGGCAATGTGCTTCTGGCCAGAAATGTGTCCATAAAAGCCCAAATGCTGACTCATAATCCCACGTTTAATAAAATAATGAAAAATCTCATGATCGATGAATTCGAGCTCGAAGTGAGATGGAGCCGGGTGTCAAACGGGAAATACAGACACGGGTTTAAGATCAGGGGAGTCAGCGAAAGACGAAAGAAATTCATATTCGAAATACTCAGGAAAATATGCGATGACAAAGATATCGGAAGTGCGCTTGGATCATGACCGGCCTGTATTAATTGTGCATATGGGAAGAAAATCATTTCAGGATATTCAAAAATATCGTAAATATCGTCTCTGTACCCAATTTTTGGATCATCAGTTCCGGCTTGGGCCTGATAATTCAACGGGGATATTGAATTATTATAAGCTAGACCCTAGCCGAAAAGGTCTGAATCAAGGCGCGAGGAGGAGGACGACCGGAGTTTACATGCTGGTAAATGAGGATCGTCCGACGACGATTAACGAAGAGTCAGACCTTTTCGGCTAGGGTCAAGCTAGAAAGGAAGGTAATCCTTGGACGCTCTTTTGCTTGCACGGATTCAATTTGCTTTAACGATAGGTTTTCACTATATTTTCCCGCCATTGACCATTGGGATGGCCTGGATTATTTTTTGTTTTCAGAGTCTTTACCTTACGACGAAAAACGACTTGTACCTTCATATTTCAAAATACTGGATTAACCTTTTTGCGGTCAGCTTCGTAATCGGGGTGGCCACCGGAATAACCATGGAGTTTCAGTTTGGAACAAATTGGGCGGCATATTCCAGGTTCGTCGGCGATATATTCGGGGCACCGCTTGCGGCTGAGGGAGTGATAGCCTTTTTTCTGGAATCAAGTTTTCTTGGTGTATTGATCTACGGACGCGAAAGGGTGGGAAAGACTGCTTATTGGTTCTCAAGCCTTATGGTGGCCTTAGGTTCCACTCTGAGCGCGTTTTGGATAATCGTGGCAAACTCCTGGCAGCAAACCCCGCAAGGTTTTGTCATCAACAACGGGAGAGCCCAGCTCACGGATTTCTGGCTTGCCGTGTTAAGTCCTTCGCTTGTACCCCGTTATCTGCATACCATGTTCGGAGCCCTTGTTACCGGCTCTTTTTTCATCCTTGGGATTTCCTCCTATTACCTGATAAAACAAAAACACATGGAATTTGCGCGAAAGTCGCTTAAGGTGTCACTGATATTCTCATTTCTTTCAGTATCAGGGGCAATGGTCATTGGACACTCCCATGCCGTTCAGGTGGCGCTGACCCAACCGGCGAAGCTGGCTGCCTTCGAGGGTCTTTGGGAGACAAGGAAAGACGCTCCGATAATCGTCTTCGGCTTGCCGGACCCTGAAAATGAAAAGACGGATTACAAGATGGAGATACCAGGTCTTTTAAGCATGCTGATCGCATTCGACAGAAATTTCGAGGTGAAAGGGCTGAAAGACTTTGTCAGGGAGGAAAGACCGCCTGTCAGGATCACTTTTTATTCCTTTCATATGATGTTTATGCTTGGCGGATATTTTTTCATGCTTGCCCTTTTCGGACTCTTTCTGCTTTGCAGGGGAAAGGTATATGAAAACAAGCTGTTTCTCCGTCTTTCAGTTGTTACGGTTCCACTCCCTTTCATATGCAACGAGCTTGGATGGATCGCCGCCGAGGTCGGCCGTCAGCCATGGATCGTATACAACCTGATGAAGACAAAGGATGCCATATCCTTCAATGTTCCGGCCGGGCATATACTTATATCGATAATTCTTTTTTCTGCGGTCTACAGCCTGCTTTTCGGGCTTTGGATATTTGTTTTGAGAATGAAAATAATCAAAGGCCCCGGTAAACCCGGCCCTGAAGGACCGGGTGTCGAGTCAGGAGAGGCTTTAAACCTCTCCTGATTTTGGTTAGCTTGAACGACCTCGCCCTGAAGGACGAGGTTTCCTTAAACTTGATGAAACAACCTATGGGAGGACTTCGAATGGCTGAGCTTCAGATCACATGGTTTTTCCTTGTCGGCATTCTGCTTTCCGGATATGCGGTTTTGGACGGATTTGACCTTGGAGTGGGTTTTTGGCACTTTTTTGCGAAAGAGGAGAAGGAGAAGTCTTTCTTCATTGAAAGCGTGGCGCCTTTCTGGGATGGAAACGAGGTGTGGCTTCTTACGGGGGGAGGGGCGATATTTGCAGCTTTTCCGCCCGTCTATTCATCGATATTCAGCGGTTTTTATCTTGCATTCATACTGGTTCTCATGGGGCTCATTTTCAGGGCTGTATCCATAGAGTATCGGGGGCTTGTCGGGAGTCAAAACTGGAAAAAAGCCTGGGACATGGCATTTGCCGCCGGGAGCACCCTGTCAGCCATCCTTTTCGGAATCGCGCTTGGAAACATAGTCCGTGGAATTCCTCTCGATAATACCGGAAGTTATACAGGAAGCTTTTTTGACCTTCTTAATCCCTATGCACTTCTTGTCGGTTTGACCGGCCTATCGATGTTTGCAGTCCATGGTGCCGTATTTATTCTGCTTAAGAGTAGTGGGAAAATCAGAGACAAGGTCAGGCGATGGTTTTCAATATGCTGGTGGATCTATGCCGGGCTGTTTCTGGTCTCAACTTCCTGGAGCATTTTCGGCATTCAAAGGGGATCTGTAATAGTATCGGCACTTTTGGCATTAATCGCGCTTTCAAGCATCGCTCTTGTCAGGGTATGGGTGAAAAGGGAGGAATATTTCAAATCATTTCTTGCTTCCTCATCAGCGATAATATCGATACTTGGCGCCGTGGGAGCATCATTGTTTCCCAACCTGGTCCCGGCTTCCAACGATGCTGATTTGAGCCTTTCAATATATAATTCATCATCGTCCCAAAATACTCTTATTGTCATGACGGTACTTGCGCTGCTTGGGATGCCTGTTGTGATAGGATATACGGTTTATATCTACAGGGTGTTTTCACGCGATGGACCCTAATATGCGCCATCAGCGGTAACAACGGTTTTGACAGTTTTGAAAAGAAGCTTTATATCGAGCCACAGCGACCAGTTTTCGATGTAATATATATCCATTCTGACCCAATCCTCGAAACCTATCCTGCTTCGGCCGCTCGTTTGCCATATGCATGTGATTCCCGGCTGGATTGCTAGCCTTTTTGTCTGCCATCCCTTATATTTTTTGACTTCATCAGGTATGGGAGGTCTGGGACCGACAAGGCTCATGTCATTTTTAAGCACGTTGAAAAGCTGCGGAAGCTCGTCGATGCTGTACTTCCTTATGAATCTGCCGATCTTTGTCACCCGGGGGTCATGCTTCATCTTGAAAACAGGGCCCGTCGCCTCATTTACATTCTTTAGACTCTCCTTGATTTTGTCGGCATTCACCACCATCGATCTGAATTTATAGAAATTAAAAACTCTTCCTCCCTTGCCAACCCTTTTCTGGGAATAAAAAACCGGCCCTTTGCTGGTAAGCTTGATGATTACCGCGATCACCAGAAACAGAGGAGAAAGCATAAGGAGGCCTGCCAGTGAAAATACTATATCAAAAATACGCTTTACAAGAAGCGCCGAGGGTGACAGCTCTACAACATGGAAATTGTGAGACTCCATTGTAATAGGTTGATTTTCCTCACTTGATCTTACAAAACGTCTTCTTTCCGCCATAAGGCGCGGAGCTGATTTCGCACTGACATCGGCATAGGCCGAAGATCCGAGCGTTGAATAATAGACTCCTCTTCCCAGCAATTTTTCCCTGTCGTTGTTAAGAATTACTCTACTCATTGATTTAATCTCCTAATATTTTTAAATTTAATTTCCTTATTTTTTATTTTTTTAAGTCAGATAAAGCTTCGCCCTGATTCTTTGAGAGATCGTCCCGCCTTGAAAATCTGTTTCTTCGAGATTCGGATTTCTTGTTTTTAATGAGAACCTCGGTCTGCTCTTGTCTTTGTAGCTGCAA
>JADFZC010000141.1 GCA_015232735.1 Oligoflexales bacterium
ATTGTATTTTACTGTTCAGGTTTTGAAAAGAGAGTGCTGTAGGCCCAAGTTACGCCGTTTCCAGAATTTTTCCTTGGTTTTCATCTATATTCCTCCTACTTGGAATGTGTTGGAGAAATATAGATGAGAAATTGTCTTCAGTGGGAAATGTACTTCCCAGAACGCTTACGCAACATATGAGATAAGAATATGATAGTCGCCAATAAACCAATAAAATAGAATATTAGTGATATTAAATATGAAGTAGGACGATATGAAAAATCGAGTGTGTGCTTGCCCGGAGGTGTATACACTGATTTGAAATTAATATTTGTTTTAAGTATCGGAACTACCTTACCGTTCAACCTAGCAGTCCAATGTTTGCTATATCCATCAGCAAATCGGATATAACCCGCCTCGGAAACATCATATTCGATTTTCAAACTATTAAGTGTTGACTCTAACACAACATATGAGAAATGCTTGTCAGGAACCTTGCTGCCATCCAAAGTCAATTTGAAGTGATCTATGTTTTTTTGTGAATAGTTAACTGGATGAGACAATATTTCATTTATCTTTACTTTTTGGTGTTCAATCCCAAAATTCACATTTTCTTCAACATATATCTCGTTGGCTAAATCAAGACTCCGATTGATTTCTCTAGCCAAGTCGTACTTACTGCTAAACTTTCGAAGGTTACTTGAAGAGAAAAAATCTATTAACGGAACCAAAAAAGCCCCAGCATCCCGATGCTGAGAAATATTAATATTTACAATAAAATCATAATAATACTTTGTTGAGAAAAAGTGATCCCACCTGCTATTGACAGGCACTCCTTTGGGAAAAACAGAAACAACGAACGCATTAATATAAGCAATCTTTGTATTTTCAAAAATTTCCTTTCCAAAAAATGAGAGAAAGGACCTACTACTATTGGCCTTCCCAAATGGTTCTCTTCTATCAGAAAAAATGCTGGATACTTGAGAGTTACGCATATTCGTTCTTACTAAATAGTCTGTGTAGTCCTGCTTTATCACACGCCAACCCTGATAAGAGAAAGAATGAAATGAAGCAAAAGCAAGTAGATCAATAAATGTTGTCATTATCATAAGATGCATAACCATCGAACGATTAGTATGACGGAAAATCTTCTTTTCAAAAAAAAGAAACATCATGAACGTAGGAAGAAACACATATAAAACCATGGTACCAAAATAAAGAAAATATTTTAGAAAAATCGCTAGAAAAGCCAATCCCAGAAACAACGAGGCAAAACTAAAGGATCCATTTCTCAAAAAGTATCTTATTTTCATTTGCCTATAACCGATTGAGCTTAAAATAAACAAGGAAAAAATAAAAATTGGCCCTATATTCTCAAGTACATCATTTAATCCAAGCAAAGGAAATATGGTAATCATTAATTGTTGACCAATTGTAGCTTGGCTAATGTCACTTATCCCAAAGTTAAAAAGAATTATAGTCGAAATCACAGAGATTATTGCAAAAATGTAAACATATCTGCTTGGATGTTTTACGATGGAATAGAATGATAGGGCAAGTGGAATAACGCCCACATAGGTGAGTACTTCACTTTCCAAGTGCACGCTTGGCCTAGGTGTAGGCTCGGTGACAAGCCCAATAAAATTCAGCAACGTATTAGATACTTTCATGTTATGTGTCAACTCTTCAGAAAAGATTTCAGCCCCAACATCACTGGCAAAAAAGCGAAACAATGTATTCCCATTGTATTGAAGAAGCCTAAGCCCTGGAAAAAACTCCGTATCTAAAGTAGAGAGATCAAAATGAAGCGATAAGACGGGTGATACCAGGAAAATAGCGATAATCGTAGAAGTGGAAATTAAAATTATGTTTCTTTTTGTTGAAAAAATCGACGTTATGTCAACCCAGGTAATCTGTTTGAAGATTAGGAGTAATGCTGTCAGAAAGAAAGCAAAAAAAAGATACCATACAGGGATGTAAATATTTAAGGAAAATCCCGTAATAATGGCAATTAGCGAAAAAGACAAAATTTTGTCTTTGCACGATGAGAATGTTAATATCAAATAGCAAGAAAATGGAATTAAAAAAGATGAGTTTAACGTCCCATTTTGTAGCATAAACATTGGAAAAGTCGATATCAATAAGAAGAGAGAAAATACAAAACTTTCAGCTGTATCTACTAAAAATAATTTAAAAACAAAAAAGGAGCCAAGTATAAAAATATAGTAAAGAAGAAAGTAGTGGATGATATAAGAGGTCAAAGTTGACCAATTGAAGATTTTTTGTAACCCTATGACGATAAAATTGGTCGGAAGTAACAGACCAAAACATTGATAATATTGATAAAATGGTGTACCCATCTGACTAAATGGATTCCAAAGCGGAAACACGCCAGAGGCAATGCTTGAATAAAAATAATGGTACACTCCCTGCCATTCTATCGCATCGTGACTCATTGAGTAATTAAAGTTGATAAAAAAGTATGTTAAAATAGAAAATATTATGCCTAGAGTTACATGTACAAAGATGCGTTTAGAAAGATTTGTGTGTTGAAAAAAAAGTATCGTGAGAGCACATATAAGATATCCAACAAATAATGAAACACCAAATAAGGTATAATTGCCCACAAAGAAATCATTCATTTCCTAACTCTCGTTAAAATAATGGCACTTGGGCCTGTTCCTGTTTTCTGTTCATAATTTAAGCCATACCACTAAGCGTGCTATGGAAACAACGGAGCAATAGTTCCTCGTCAGTTTATAATAATGGGTTGCAAATGCCCTGAAGTGCTTGAGTCTGGCGAACAAGTTTTCAATCAAATGTCTATGTCGATACATAGCATTATTGAATTCATAATTTTGTTTTGTGCTATTAGCTTTACGAGGAATATGAGGAGTAGAGCCTTTTTCTTGTATCAGATCTCTCAGAGTTTCGGAGTCATATCCTTTAACGCCAATAATATTATAACCATCCGAAATTGCAATAAGCTCCGCTCCAAGAGACGAATCATTTATATTTCCAGCATTTAACTTAAAATCAACAGGATTTCCCTTACCTTCAGCCATCATGTGCACTTTTGTCGTATTGCCACCTCTCGACATTCCGATAGTTTTCATCTCCTTGGGCTCAACGCTGCCAGCTGCATGCTGATGGACCTTGATATAAGTCCCATCCATGAAATTACATCCAGTATCAAGTTCACCTCGGATCAGAAGAAAAAGATGGTGCCACACATCCGATTTGGACCAGTCATTGAAAAGATTGAAGATGGTTTTCCAAGGTTCAAAAATATCAGGAAGGTCACACCAGGGAGTGCCTGTACGGAATCGCCAGAGGATACCTTCAATATGAAACCTCAAGTTGTCGGTTAAATAGGCAGCACTAAATTCAATCATTTTTCTTAGCTTTTCCCATAGATCATCCGTTAATATGGTCCTATTCATTTTTTGAGTTATTGTCAAATGTTGTGTTTGAAATTTTCATGCGGCTTTCCTTTTCACTCCACCGACAAACTTCACTTTGATATCAATTACACAGTCAAGAGGGGCAAATGCCCCTACGACTGATTGGGAGTCGTAGGCGGTAGCGCTGCAAGTACGGTTCTGAGAGGAGCGTTGTTCGTGAGGGCGACGCATCTCAACCAGTCGGTGTCGGTAAAACTATTCATCAACTGTTTCCAGATTATTACGGTAACACAATTAAGATTCTAACCTAGCTTTAGCCAGAACCAAAAAGCTATTAGCAGTCCCTTTGCCGCCAATTTTCTGCGCAAAATGTGCAGAATTTGACGGCAAAGAGACTAAAGTGTACCCTCTTTCTCCTTTTCAATTTTCGATGAAAGAAATTTTAATCGCTGTTTATATTTTTTGTTTGAAGGGCTAATATCAATTGCCTTATTCATGAATAGGATAGCCTTTTCATACTTTCCGTTTTTTTCAAGTTGATTTGCTCTGATAAAGAAATACTCGGAATCTTTTTCAATAGTGTTAAGGTGTGCAATATATTTTTTGTTTAATGGATCGATAATTAGCGCTCTTTGTATCAGTTTTTTGGTATAATCAAAATTACCCTCATCCAGATACCTATCGCTCAATTTGAAAAAATAGTCGGGATTTTTATCGTAAAATGCATATAGTTGAGTCAACGTTTCGGGATTCGACAAGACGTATGATACAATATTTTTTGTATCGTTGATTTTACCACTAACAACAGAGTTAATCGGTGTCAATACGGAACTTATAGTTGAATTAATGGTGTTGGCAATATAGCTGGATAGGTAACGTTTTGAAATGAAAGCGATACCGGCGACACCTGCAAGGGAAAACACACTAAAAAGGAGCAAAACGATCATACATTTTGCCACAAAATGATAATAATCATTAAGATATTGAGTTCTTTGTACTTTAATGGTCGAGAAATACTGCTGAGTCAATTTTGACTTAATTTCTTCAATTTTTCTCTTTTCATCCTCGGAATTGCATGGGGATTGCTCGATATCAAGGTCAATTCGCATCAATGTTTCGACAATTAAATCCCTTGATAATTTTTGGTTACCATTTTTTGCCAGAAATGCTGAGGTTTCAATCGCAGATTGATATTGTTCAAGTGAGTTTCTCACAAAGTGCCCCGTCTGTTATTGTGGTTTTAACCAAAAAGGATAAACGACTCTATCTCTTAAAGCTTATTAAGAATTAGTAACCTAACATTTAGACTATGTCAATTAGGAACCAAACATAGCAATTTTCAGTACCCCGGGCTCTTCTGAATGTAGTTGCAAAAAAATTTACTATTGATTAAATTATGTTTTAAATATTGAGTTTTAATAAAGGATATTTTTACGTGTTACTTATTAATTCTTCGCCAAGAGATGCCCTAAAAATATTCCAGCCTTTTTTGCCAGTATTTGTACCTATAGGGATAGGTTACTTATTAAATGCATTAAACTTAAAAAATATAAGAGCTGATTTTATCGATGAACAGTTTGAGGAAAATGTTTTTGAAAGAATTATTGAATATACAAAAAAGAGTCATCCCCCGTATATTTTTGGATTCAGTGTGCTTACAGCGGGCGTAAATAGCGCTATTAAACTTTCAAAAGAAATAAAGGAGCGATTTCCTGATTCAATTATAATATTTGGAGGGATCCATCCAACAGCCCTGCCAGATGAGATGCTTTCATATGATCAAGTGGATATAGTTGTAAAGGGAGAAGGCGAAGTGATTTTACCTGATCTTTATTGCCTATTAAAAGATAAAAAGGATTTTTCTCACATAGAGGGGATTTCTTATAAAAGAGACGGTAAAATTTATCACAATGGCATGTCGAAAATCGTTAAAAATTTGGATGAAATAGGGCATTTCCCCTATCATCTTTTTGAAAAAGAGAGGAGATATGATCTTGGATTTGTCGTAAGCTCTAGGGGATGTCCTTATCAGTGCATATTCTGTAGCAATCAAGTCGCAACAAAAAAGAAGTATAGGTATCATGATGCCAAAACTGTTGCTGATGAGCTGGAAATAGTACATAAACGATATGGGAAAAATTACGTTCTTTTTGTTGATGATAATTTTATGGTTTCAAAAAATAGAGTTTATACTCTTCTTAGTGAAATTAAGCGCAGAAAACTGCATGAAAAAATGACTTTTAATTTTCAGGCAAGAGGAGACAACGTAGATGAAGCAATTCTAAAAGATATGTATGATACTGGATTTAGAAGTATCTTTTTTGGTATTGAATCAGCTTCAGATCGAATTTTAAATTTTGTAAAAAAAGGAGAGACACTTGCCGAAATCTCAAATGCGGTACGGCTTTCAAAAAAGCTTGGTTATCATGTAAGCGCCACATTTATCGATGCCCTACCAACGGAAACACATGAAGATCGCATGGCAAATGCTAGATTAGCTAAAGAGTTGCAGATAGACATGGCTCGATTTAACAACGCAACTCCGTACCCAGGTACGGAGCTATACAGTATTGCTTTAGGAGAAAAGCGGTTGAATGTTGTAGGAAATTACGAGAATTTCAATTCAATATCAACGTTTATTGAATCGCCTTTTAAAAAAATACCTTTTAGTTATGTTCCAGAAAACAATACCGAGAGTGAAATTCGATACGATATGCTGTTTAGTTATCTGATGTTCTATCTTAGCCGGAATAAAATAAGATCGATATTTAAAAGCCCGGAAAAGGGTGTAGGTTGGTTCAATGCGGGTGAAAAGATGCTGGATTTTATTGTGAAGATACCGGCGCTTCTCTTGTTGTTTTTTAATCTGTTATTCAAGTTTGGTGAACTTATTTTTGTGATTCTATTGCAGCGAAATACGTCGATTACGAGAAGGGAACTATTTAAGCTGTTGGTTGGAATTAATGTGCCCCATTAAATGGGACATGATGCAGCGGACTATTAAGCAGGTGAACGCACAGTCTTTGAAGCTCTTTTCAAAGAGTAAGTGGTTTTTCCGGTCCATTAACAGCCCACCGCGCTTATAGGTGTATTGCAAAAACAAGTAACTAGAATTTTGCAATATCCTTGTCGAAGAGGGTTTTGGGGACAAAAAGATTTAGCTTTGGTGATACCTCGGCAGGTGAATACGATCTGATCATTACATATCGGTCTTTGGGTGCTTCCTTTGGGAATTCGCCGATTATGATGGCCTTTTCCTTAAATATCAAATCTAA
>JADFZC010000142.1 GCA_015232735.1 Oligoflexales bacterium
TGATCATCCTTGCGGATACGGGCAGCGGAATGGTCTATGAAATCAAGGGCGACTTCGAGTTCATTCCGCCTTATAAATATTTTTCCGCGTTTGTGGCGGAAAATCCTGTCACCGACAATATAGATTTCGTCAAATATGTAAAAAGATCTGAAATGAAATCTGTCTACGAACTTTCATATGAAGATATCCATCACCCTGTCTGGTATATCCTCGATGTAAAAAATTCCAGCGACGCCATGGGGCGGCTCGTGCTTGAGGCCACTGGAGGAATAAAAACCTTCATGGTTAAGGCTATAGACGAAAATGGGATCAAAAATGATGCAGAAAGCGAGGTTAATCATTTTTTTGCTTTTGCCAGATTTCTTTTGAAATTTAAAAGAGGCAGTTTCAGAATTTTCATGCGATCCGAAGGATATCTGCAAAATGCCTCATTTTTTATTTTGGTACAGGATGTCGGAAAATCCTATGAAACCGATTCCACAATAACCACCCTGATCGGTGTCATTAAAGTCATAATACTGGGAGGGATTGCCAATCTCATAATCAGCAGTGTTCTTTTCCTATGGTATTTCAGGGAAAAGATTCCCTTGTACTATTTCTTTTTGCTCAACGCCCTTTTTGTCTATGTCTATTCGATAACGTGCCAGATTTCAACCAGAATCGATGCAGATGTCATGAATCTGATAAAATATGACACAGAAAAAGGGTATTTAATCAACGCATGGCCTTATGTAATCATTTCCCTTCACATCTGTTTCATTTTACTAACAGCTTCGGCCGGCAATCTCTATGATTTGAGAAACAAGTCAAAATGGTCCCATTATTCTCTTATTCTTATTATTTTATTAATGTTTCAGGAGATGACTTCGCTTATTATCAGCGATTTTTATCTGTCAAGATTAAATGCCAACCTGAACCTTCTTGCTATTTTCCTGGCATCACTGATTTGCGTTTTAAAATACAACGATGAACCTTTCATCAAAAAGCTTCCAAGCCTGGGAATTGTCACTATAGCATATAGTGTCGTTGCGATTCCTTTTTTTTCGGTCGTCAATACTCTAAAGATCGGCAATGAACTCATGATGATAATATTTTGCCTTGCCAGCATTGCCATCAGTTTTTTCCTGCCCGTTATCTTCGCAATCAACCTGAACAAGCGGCAAAAGGGTACCGTATGGATAAGAAGAGAGATAAAATCTGCCAAGAAGGAAGAAATATATACGATGTACAACCATAGGCTGATAGAACCAATCCTGCATTACCAGGATGCAATGTCTGTCTCGTTCAGGCACAGGCTATCTCTGAGGGGACCTAATCATTGGTATGGACTTCGCAGAATCGACGACCGAAATTCAATTCTGATAGCATTTGTCGACGTCAAGAGGCAAGGCTCCCAGGCAGCCATACTCAAAGGTTTCCTTACAGGAATTTTTCATGCAATGGAAATATTGGATGATGAGGGTACTGATGATACAGCCAGAATCGAAAGGTATCTTTCCACTATCGTGACGGCACTTGCCGATAATCTGCATTACAAGGTTTTTCAAACAGATATTCTGCTTGTACTTATTTCTTTCAATACGCGCTGTCTTTACATCATGCATAACAACCGTGAAATTTTTACGTTAATCACTAAAAATGTGGAGGATCAGCTGACAAAAGTCGAAAGTGAATCCCTGAAAGAACATTTTTCAAAGACATGTCTGAAAATTGATATGATCGATAACCTCATAATTCACAGTAAAAATGTAAACAATGAGGAACTAGCAAAATACGATCCCGAGGATCTGACTGACGAGAAACTGTCCCTGAAACGGATAAATTTTCTCAGGAAAGACGAAGACCAGGGTGAGATTTGCCTTTTGAACATCCATTTTCTGAAAAAAGAAGGCAGCCAACTGCCTCACAATGATGCAGTGGCGTAGAGGTCACTTGAAATATATCTGGAATTTATTTGCCAATAAGGCGGCAAGGAAAAAAATGAGAGCCAATACCATCATAATTCTGTTTCTTAGCCATTTCTTATGCCAGAGCAGCCTCATTGCAAAGGATCTCATATACTCGAAAGATAAAAAAGTTGTTATGGACCTTTACAGATATCTTGATGTATACACGCAAAAATTTGACGAAGACACAAGCCTGACAGAGATTCCCAATTTTGTTCCATCATCTTTCAACCCCCTGGAATTCTCACTATATTCCAGCGGGGATAAACTTGAAATATTCAGACTAACCATAGTAAATCCCTATAAGGATCAGATAAACCTCATAATCAGCCAGCATGTTGAATCCAAGAGATTTTTTGTTGCTGAAGAAAGGCAAAACAGACTTGAGATGATGCCTCCATACAGACTTTTGTCGGCAAATCCAGCCGCCTTCGAGGTCACTTTAAAAGAGGGCGTGAATGTTTTCTACATAGGATTGAGAAGCAATTTCACCCCTGGATACGCCCTCTTTGCCACTGAATCAAAAAATTTCGCGAATATCAGCTATTTTTTAATTGTTTTCCAGTTTGCAACAATAGGATCCCAGACCGTGCTCGCCGCCATCATTGTTATCTTTCTGTTTTCAAGAAAACAATCGATTTATTTCTATTTTCTTATTGATATCGTCACCATTCTCCTTATCTGCAGATATTCCCTGATTATTTTTGATTTGAAGCCGGTGATCACGTTACCCTCCGTCAACTTCAATTCCAAACTGGGAATATGGTGCAGCAATTTCGACCTTGGATATTACTGTTTCATCCTGCAGCCGCTCATGACGATACCTTTGCAGAGCCTGCTTCTGGATCTCAAGAAAAAAAATCCAAGGTGGCATCTCTTTGCCATCCTGTCTCCAATCCTTTTTTTATTTCTTCTGCCTTTCCTCACATACTTTGGAAGATTACTGGCTCATTTTTCAGCTGCCATATTCTACGGCACAATATGCCTCATCCATTTTTATCTCGCAAAAAAATACACAGTAAACAAAATCTGGCTGAACATGAGCGGATCTATACCGTTCATTCTGTTTTATCTTTTTATATTCACAAGTCACTATATTCCAATTTTTAATCTCGATTTCACAGTTTTCATGATTTCACAATATTCAATCTACACAATACATTTGATACTTGTAGGCATTCCCACACTAAAGATACTTAGACTGGATCAAATCACGATCGATGAGATCTACTCGAACGAGGAGGCTGGTCAGGCACTCCAGTCGGCTGTCATGACAGGTCTTTCTGAGATTAGAAGCAATACGATCATAAACAATATTTTTGATATCGAAATATTTTACAAATCAGCAAGCAGGACCGGAGGAGATTGCCTTGGCTTCAGGCATTTCAGGGAGTCGGAGCTTTTTATGGCATACATAGGCGATGTAACGGGACACGGGGTTTCATCCGCAATAATCACCGGTATCGTCAACGGAGTAATAAAAACAACTGAAGCACCAAAAATGAACGAAAATCGGGATGAACCGATTAATCAGTTCCTGACCGATATAGTCCTATCCCTGAATAAAACCCTTTATAAAACTTCGGATATGATCGGCAAGGCACTCACTGCAATTATTACGGTTTTCGATTTGAAAACAGACAAAGCCTATATGATAAATGCCTCCCATCCATTTCCAATCATGCATTCAGATGTCCTTATACCCCTGACGTCCGCCAACTCATCCATAATGGGGATTTCTGAAAAGCCAAAAATTCATGTGAACAGATACACAATGAATCCTGGATACTCTCTATTTCTTTATACTGATGGACTATTTGAAAATTCACGAACGAATTTGAATCCATTGAAGCTGAAGCCGATCATAAAAAATATCATAAAAACAAAAACGGCCAGCGAATTAAAAGAGGTCATCGTGGGAATGTTCAATGAATCTGTAAAAAATATAACAGAGATCGATGATACATCATTCATTATCATACGAAAAAGAAGCTAATCCCATTCATCATTTTATTCTCTATTGGCGATCTTCTCTATCTCCCTGGCAACTTCCTCACAGGATAATCCGGTAATTTTTGAAAGTTGCTCGATATCGTATTTAATGTTTGAAAATGCTATTAAATTATGAAGTATAGCGATACGACCCATTCGGTCACCTTTTTCGATACCTTCTTCTCTACCTTCTTCTCTACCTTTTTCGATACCTTCCGCAATACCTTCTTCTCTGCCTTTTGCCAGACCTTCCGCAAGACCCTCTGCACGGGCACCTGCGAGATTGGATACATAACGCATTAACCCCTTCTCCCTAATCCGTGCAAGTTCTTTGGCATCAGGGTCGGCTGATAAAATTTCCAAAGTCTTTTTCGTCTTCTGGATCACTTTTTTAGTTTTATTGAGAGATGGATTATTCATGTGCTCCTCCATAAGAGTCAAATCATCCGGATTATATAAAAATCGCACCCACAGATCCAAAGAATTATTTCTGCCAGAATGGCGGCTTTGATCAATACCCTGAATTAACTTCTCAATTTCAATGAAATGAGCAATAAAATACGATTTTAAAAAGGCCCTCTGGCGACACTCCTGCATGTAAAAAGAGAGATGGTAATCTTCAAAATCGGTCTCAAAATACTTTTTTACGAGGAAAAAAATCGAAATGACAGGTTTAAGCATTTCATAAGAATCGCCAGCCTTCAACTGACAAGAAGCCATTTTTGCCAGATAGTAGGTCGACCTTTGGCTCAGGAAATATTCGTTTCCCATTTGCATCTCGATATCAATTCTGCAGCCATCATCCAGCTTGACCAGAATATCGAGAACCACCCCCTTCTCTTCGATATTCTCTTTTGGCAGGGTTGGGTTTAACACTTCAAGCTCAAGGATTGGCGAAACAGGGTCGATAACAGCCGTTATGATATCCATCAAGCCTTCTTTACTGTGAGGCTGGGCAAATAACATCTTAAATACAACATCCAGCTTGGGATCAAGATGATCGCCCTCTTTGCTGTTTTTTTTCACTCCATTTTCCTCGCTCATTAAAAGATGTCATATTCGAGGAAATGTTTGTTATTTGCCAGTGACATTTGAAAATGTCACTCGATGATACGCTTAATGATATGTATCAAATGGAGTGTGGAGGGGAATTGGATTTACCCCAATTATCCAAGGTAACGTCATGTGTCACCAATATGGTGTCACCAATATGGAAGAGGAATGGGATTTACCCCAACTATCCAGGGTAACGTCATGTGTCCCCAATATGCCCCAATATGCAACTATCCAGGGTAACGTCATGTGTCCCCAATATGCCCAATATGCAATATGCACCAATATGGAAGGGGAATGGGATTTACCCCAACTATCCAGGGTAACGTCATGTGTCCCCAATATGTCAACGTCATGTGTCCCCAATATTGTCCCCAATATTCCCCAATATCCAGGGTAACGTCATGTGTCCCGAATATCATGTGTCCCCAATATAGTCCCCAATATACATGTGTCCCCAATATGTGTCCCCAATATGCAATATGATGCTACCAAATTTTTGCAGCCTTATTTTTTAGCAATTGGGATTGCACCATGATCCAGCTTCCCAAACCGTTTAAATCCTTGTTGTAGTGCTTTTTCACATATTGCTTTGAATAACTCAAAGTCACTTTTCCAAATTCCTTAGCTACATTTTTGCTGGAAGGAAACTGTTCATCACGTCCCGATATTTTCGCGAAAAGGTGCATATTGATTGTCACCCACAGTGACAAACCTCTATTAAAAATATAATCTTCCTCAGTCGCATTGACCACACTTGGAATTAATAGCTTTGGCAAAAGCAGTTCCAGGTTGCTGAGATTTCCAATCACAAATGCCATATTCCATGATTCATATAGTGCGGGCCAGCCGGACCTGAACTGATTTTTAACGAAATAACTCCCTGGAAGCACCTCCACTTTTAACACCGGCTCCTCCATGATCAAGCCCATACCGGCAAGCGCGTTGTCTTTTCTGCCTTCAAGATAGTCTGTCACCACTGCTTCAGAGATATTAAGCTGCAAAAACAAGTTTCTCTCTTTAAAAAGTGAACCTTGAATTGTGCCTGGCCCCTGACGCCTGATCCGGCCATATTGATCGAAAACATAGTCCATTGTTTTGGTCTTGATCGGCTCAAAAATACTTTTGGTTATTCTCGCGATATCATAGCTTGACGAAAAGAAATCCCGCGGTATGCCATTTTTTTCCCGCAGAGTCAAATAGTACTCCCGGACTTCATCGGTAAAATTGATGTCAACAGCCATTTTTTTGGTCAATTCCTCAAGGAGATACATGAGATGAATTGCCCTTTTTATTTTTTTCCTTGCGGCTTCATTTTCCGGATTTGGCAATAAATCTTTCTGTACCGCAACGCATAAAAAGTCCCTGAGCACCGGCTGCTTGGTATTAATACCCTCTATCACTTCATTTAACATGGGGCGAAGCGGTTGCGACGCTGTCAACTTTGCTCCAAGAGAACTTGTGAACGATGCAAAATCTGCCATTCGCAAATCATTAGCCAAAACATCTTTAAGAAGTTCAACATCAGTGCTCATGTCCATATCTATTCCGTGTTTCGGAACTGATCCGAATCAGGTTACGGTCTATCATCCTAAGACAAACAG
>JADFZC010000143.1 GCA_015232735.1 Oligoflexales bacterium
GACGGAAAGGGAAGAATTTTTAAATATGAATGCCGAGCTGAAAATGGAGGTGTTCTGTGAATCAGATGAGGAAAATCCCTTTCATGATATTCATATGGGCAGAATCAAGTTCAGAAATCCTCCGGTCATAGTCGGTTCAGGACCGTCAGGTCTTTTTTCTGCCCTGATTTTTGCCGAGGCGGGCTGTCGGTCCATTATTCTGGAGCGTGGAGAGCAGGTGGAAAAGAGGATCATGAGTGTGAAGAGGTTCCAGAATGAAGGTGTTTTTTCAGCAAGAGGAAATTTCTGTTTTGGCGAAGGTGGAGCCGGCACTTTTTCCGATGGAAAATTAACCTGCGGCAAAAACAGTCCCCTTATCAGATATATATTTAAACAGCTTGTCAGATTTGGAGCTCCTTCGGATATCCTGTATGATGCGCATCCTCACATTGGTTCGGATAATCTGATTATTGTTGTAAAAAATATTAGAAGATATTTGGAGGAAAGGGGGACGAGGTTTCTTTTTGAAAAGACTTTTACTGGATTTAGAAAAGGTGGCGAAAGGGAGCATCTGGTTGTTGAAATTGATGATGGCTCGCTAATTAATACAGATCATATTCTCCTTGCAATAGGCCATTCTGCAAGAGATACCTATAGGATGCTTCATTCCATGGGGATGTATATGACGCCCAAACCGTTTGCCGTAGGTGTCAGGATTGAGCATCCCCAGGAGTTAATCAATAAAATTCAGTATGGAAAACATATGAATTTGCCTCCGGCTGAATACAAATTAACCGCAAAATCGGGTGAGCGGGGAGTCTGGAGTTTTTGCATGTGCCCTGGCGGAATTTTGTTGCCGACAAACAGCCGGGAAGGTCATCTTTCAATCAATGGAATGAGCAGGTTCAAAAGGGATACTCCCTATGCAAATGCTGCCATTGTTGTAAATGTGAAAAAAAATGATTTTTTTGGAGGAAGTCCTCTGGACGGTCTCTGTTTTCAAGAAGAAATTGAAAGAAGGGTATTCGCTGCAGGCGGTGGAAATTATATGATGCCCGCACAAAGACTTACTGATTTCATGGATGGTAAAAGGAGTAATGGAAAGATAGATGCTTCATATTTGCCTGGTGTCAAAAGCGCCAGAGTTGATCTTTTGCTTCCTGATTTTATTACCCGCAGTATTTCTGAATCCATTGGGGTCTTCAACAGAAAGATGAATGGATTTATGTGCAGGGAAGCGGTTGTGCTAGGTGCTGAAACAAAAACATCGTCAGCCGTTGTAATAAACAGAAATGAGGATTTTGAATCGATATCTAATAAAGGAATATATCCCATTGGAGAAGGGGCGGGATATGCCGGTGGCATTGTCAGCGCCGCACTTGATGGAATAAAAACAAGCCGCGGCATATTGTCGCAGCTTGTTGACGGCTGAATATATTGAATTGAGATAATCAGGAAATATTTTCAAATTTTTCAGAAACTTCTTTTGATTCTTCGTCAACAGAGACATTTTCTTTTATCAGGACAGTATCTTCCGTGTGTAACGATGTCTCGTGGTCTGCATCAAAGTTGCTTTCGATGTCTTCGCCGATGGCGGAGCTGTCGCTGATAAGCATTGCCTGAGAGGATTCAATATCGTCATTGAATATGGATTTGTCTTGTCCAATATTTTTATTTTTGCCATCAGAGACATTAGCTTCTTCTTTGCCGCTGAGCTCCAGATTGTTTATACGTGTTTTTGCAATCAGGATTCTCATGAGCTGGGTTGCCAGCAGAATCATAACCACGAGTACTCCAAGGAGAATATTGACAATAACCTTACCGTTTCGTGTGGGAGCGGTTCCAGGAATTTTAAGGCTTGTCATTGCATTCCAGGCTTCATTGTACATATCTTTGTTGTTGGCAAACCGATTTGTCAGGTCAGTATATGTCATAAGCACGCTTTTGTCCTTGCCTGAAAGAAGCATATGCATCTGCGCTAGCTGAACGCCTTTGTATGAGAGATAGGAATAAAAGACAAGACCGTCATTTTTCTTCTTGAAGTCAAAGAAATTATATTCATTTGCGATAGTATATTCGTTAACTCCCATGACCTTATAACCTTCCTGGACTCTTTTCTTTATCATGTTTACGGATTGTATGTCTATGGGGGACGGAGTTCTGAGAATGCTGACAGATATGTTCCTTTGATAGTAAGGTTCCACTACTGAATCATATCTTTTAAGAGTTGAAGGAACCTGCATTATGAGGCTCATGCCATTTACGTTTCTTTTGATCTCCCATCCGTTTGGAGGAGTTATATGGATGTTGAAGGGGGTTATCTGAATAGGTTGACCATCAGATACGAATTCGCTTCGATCCAGAGTGATTGTTCTTGAATAGATGTCCGTGGAAATCAAAAACAGAGGCATGATCAGGATTGACCAAAAGATTTTTAGTTTTCTGGATGTTAAATTCAAGGTACTATCTCCTTATTATGTAAATGTTCAAGTCTTCTTAACTCGATTACAATGCGACGGAATTATTACAGGTCAGGTACAATTACATTTAATGTTGCAAAAATCAGGCCATATGATGACATCTATTAATGAGTTAAAAAGTTTGAGGAATTTAAATCAGAGGATATTGTCCCGTGGCTAAGTGCTATTCACTGCGGCCAGGAATATTACATAGGTTAGGATTGATGAAAGATACATCAAGTTTAAGGAGTCCTCGTCCTTCAGGGCGAGGCCCTTCAAGCTAACCAAAATCAGGAGAGGTTTAAAGCCTCTCCTGATTCGACACCCGGTCCTTCAGGGCCGAGTTTACCAAGTTTAAGGAGACCTCGTCCTTCAGGGCCGGATTTACCTATCCCTGGAATTCCAATTGATATTTCCCTTATGTATTTCTTGAAAACATTGGGATTTGTCTTTTGTGCAGATAAAACTTTTGAGTTTGTAGGAAACCACACCTGAAGCTTTGCTGGTATTTATTTTCCCGCTTTCCACTCTAAAACCCGGGATTTTTGGATCGAAGGCTTTGGTGGTGAAAATATTTTTGTCAGTCTTGAGGCTGAGTCCCTCCGTATCTGTCATGGTCAGTTCCCATGGTGCATCAACTGTAATAGACATATTTTCTTTCGGTGCGACTTTGAATAATAATGTCAGTGTTTCCTCTTTATTTTTTGTTACATTTACTTCAAGTGTTGAATTTTTTGGTTCTCCAAATCCGGTTATCAGCAGGTATAAGGAAATTGCAAGAATCGAGTTATAAATCCTGTTTCTCATTAAATGCTCCCGAGTTTTCTAAGTCTTCTTGAATTTGTCAGTTTCCTTCTTGTGACGCTGATGACGTGTGAGAGATTTTCCAGTTTTTGGATTACCATTTCGAGCTGCTTGAGGTCTTTTACCCCGAGTTCGAAATCCAGAACCCCCGTCAGTGTGCTTGAGGATATTTTTGCCTCGGCCTTTACTACGTTGGCACCGCAGGTCGCAAGGGTTTTTGTGACATCGGCCAATACACCCGGCTTGTCCTGGGCAACAATCTGTATATGACATCTGTGTGTGGTTGTTTCTGCAGAGGAGTCTGTCGTCCATGATACTTGAACGCGTCTTGCAGGATCAAGATCGAGGGACCGTGGACAGTCACTTCTATGGATTGATACACCCCTTCCGCGCGTTATCAGACCGATTATTTCCTCTCCCGGAAGGGGGCTGCAGCACCGTCCGAAGGTGACAAGCACATCTTCGTATCCCGAAACAAGAATTCCCTTTAAGGAAGGTTTTTTTACTTTTGCAGTCTTGTCTGTGGTCAGAGGAAGTTCAGAGTGCTCAATTTGTTTTGAAATGGATTCCTTTTTTTCTTCCGGTGGAAATGCCTTTTGTATAAGATCGGCAGTATTGATCCTGCCGTATCCTATCGCAATCAGAAGATCCTCAAAGCTGCTTTCTTTGCCAAATTTGACAAGCTTTTCAATATCTCCCGATTTCTCAAGAGACTCTATCGTATAACCTTTCTTTTCCAATTGCTGGGAAAGAAGTTCTTTTCCGAGAATTTTGCTTTTTTCCCTTTGCTCGCTTCGCAGATAGGAGCGGATTTTATTTCTCGCCTTTGATGTCTGGACAAAGTTGAGCCAATCCTTGCTGGGTTTTTGGTTTGGTGATGTGATGATTTCAACTATATCGCCTGAATTAAGGTTTTTCTTTATCGGGGCAATTCTTCCATTAATCTTTACACCAACAGTTTTCAGGCCCACATGGGTATGGACCGCAAAGGCAAAATCCAGTGCAGTGGCATTTTGAGGCAGGCTTAAAACATCTCCTCTTGGTGTGAATACAAAGATCTCTTCATCGAACAGATCGACTTTCACAGCTTCCAGAAATTCTCCTGGATCTTTTAATTCATTTTGCCATCTGACAATCTGGCGAAGCCAGGAGAACTTTTCGTGATCCGCGTTTGGAAGGGATTTCGGCGATTTTTCCTTATATCTCCAATGGGCTGCGACACCAAATTCGCAGGTTTCATGCATCTCTCTGGTTCTTATCTGGATTTCAGCCGGTTCTCCGTTAGGTCTTACCACTGTGGTGTGGAGGGATTGATAAAGGTTTGCCTTTGGCATCGCTATATAATCCTTGAAGCGGCCTGGCATAGGCTTCCACATGGCGTGGACTACACCAAGAGCTTCATAACAGTCCTTGATATTGTCTACAACAATTCTAAATGCAAAGAGATCATGTATGTCCTCAAAATCCAAATGGCGGTCCATCATTTTTTTATAAATGGAGAAGAAGTGCTTTGGCCTGCCATAGACTTCGATGTTTTTGAATCCGTATTTTTTTAGTTCGGTTTCCAGAATACTTTTAACATCATTGATATAAGCTTCCCTTTCCGACCTTTTCGCCGCTACTTTTGATCTTATTTCCTTATAAATATCAAATTTTAATTGTCTGAGGCAGTGGTCCTCAAGTTCGCTTTTTATTCCGTAGATACCCAGCCGGTTAGCCAGAGGGGCGTATATGTCAAGGGTTTCCTGGGATATCAGACGTATTTTTTCAGGCGGCATGGAGGAGATTGTCCTCATATTGTGAAGCCTGTCGCACAGTTTGATTAAAATGACCCTAAGGTCCTTTGACATTGCCAGGATCATTTTTCTAAAGTTTTCAGCAAGTTTTTCCTGATTTGACCTGAATTCTATTTTGCTGATTTTTGTGAGGCTGTCGACAAGATAGGATACTTCCTTGCCAAACTCTTTTTCAATTTCTTCCAGCGTACATGAAGTGTCTTCAATGATGTCATGAAGAATAGCCGCTATTACAGAAGAGAGATCCAATTTGATTGATGCAACGATTTTTGCCACAGCAATGGGGTGTGTCACAAAGAGTTCGCCGGATCTGCGTTTTTGGTCTGAGTGGCGGCTGAGTGCCAGATGATATGCCTTATCAACTGCCGGTCTGTCATATCCCGGAAGAAACTTTTCCAGATTCTCTATCAACTCCTGATATTCGATCTCCGGGGTAGTTGCATCATTCGATGGTTGTGTTGAGGTATCTAGGGGATCCTTATTTTCAAACTCTTCTTTTTTATCCATGACCCTCGCCGTTTTTAAGTGGCACTAAAAAAACCTCAAATTTTATTTTACTATTTTTAAGAGGGCGAGTCGATCTCAAGAAGTGTTACAATCTGCCTTTTACTTCTTTAATCCAGCTAGCCTCATGAAACTCTTGTTTTAATTTCTCGCAGAAGATCAAGCACTCCTTTTTTGTGATTTTTTTTGAGGAAGCTCCCGATACTATTGCTTTTAATGATGAATACGCCTCTTCAAGGTCATCATTTATTATAAAATTGTCGTATAACTCGATACTTGCAATTTCCTGATATGCATTCAGGAATCTTTGCCATCTTGTTGAAAATGAGTCAGAACCACGGCCTTCAAGCCGTTTCCACAGCGTTTCAAGTGATGGTGGCAAGATGAATATTGACGTAGCATCAGGTATCAGAGGTTTTGCCTTTTTCCAACCTTGGACGTCTATTTCAAGCATGGGAATTTTGGAGTCCGCGTGAATGCGCTCAAGTTCCGATTTTGATGTGCCGTAAAGATTTCCGTGGACCTCGGCCCATTCGAGAAAGGCATCCTTCCCGATAAGAGCTCGAAATTCGTCCTGGCTGACAAAATAGTAATGAACACCTTGAGTCTCGCCAGTCCTTGGACTTCTTGTCGTATGACTTACTGTGAGTTCAATATCAGGACACTCTTTCATAAGACGGAAATTCAAGGTGGTCTTTCCGGCGCCTGATGGCGCGGAGATGACAATAATTTTATTTGTGTCAATTTTTCCCATATTACTCTATATTTTGAACCTGTTGTCTGAGACGCTCAATCGATTGTTTCATCGAAAGGGAAAATTTGGATATTTCAATATTCTGAATCTTGTTGGAAATAGTGTTAATTTCCCTATGCATTTCCTGGCATAGAAAATCAAGCTTTCTTCCAATGTCCTCACCTTCGTCAAGCAGATTGAGAAACTCTTTTTCGTGA